>JACXVH010000183.1 GCA_014763515.1 Flavobacteriaceae bacterium | reverse complement strand
TTACTTTTTACTTTTTACTTTTTACTTTTTACAACTTCGTATTTAACTTTCTTAATTTAATAGCTGTTAGAACTTTTTTTGTATATAATGGAAAATCAGCATTTTGAATCCAACCAAAATATCCTGGTTCTTTATCCAAAACATCATTTATTAAAGCACCTTTATGCTTACCAAAAGTAAAAATTTCCTGACCTTCTTCATTTAGCGCAATAAATCCAGCAAAATCTACCGACTTTTTACGAGTGGTGAATTCAGAAAGTTTCTTCATATCGTTTTCTAAATCTTCGTAACGATCTAATTGTGCTTTCAAAATTTCATAAGTTGCATTCGTATCCGCTTCAGCGCTATGTGCATTTTCTAAACTTTGATTACAATAAAAGCGATAAGCAGCACTTAAAGTTCGCTCTTCTTTTTTATGAAAAATAGTTTGCACATCTACTGTTACTCTATTTTTCATATCAAAATCAACTTCTGCACGTAGCAATTCTTCTGCCAAAAGTGGAATATCAAATCGATCCGAATTAAATCCAGCCAAATCAGCATCTTTAATCATGTTATATACATGAGGTGCTAATTCAGCAAATGTGGGTTCGTTTGCGACTTTTTCATTTGTAATTCCGTGCACTGCAGTTGCAAAAGCAGGAATAGGAATAGTTGGATTTACTAACCAAGTTTTACTTTCTTTATTTCCGTTTGGAAATACTTTTAAAATTGAAATTTCTACAATTCTATCTTTAGCTACATCAATTCCAGTAGTTTCTAAATCAAAAAAGCAAATAGGTCGATTTAGTTTTAATTCCATTTTCTAGTATTTAATTACAAATATAAAGTTTAAAAAGTGTTTTTGAAAGTAAAAATGTGATTACAGCCCCGATTGTAGTAAACTACCATGTAGTGCGAAAAGCGGGAAGTTTAGTCTATTGAAATACTAATTTTATGCTGCATAAAAAAACCGATAGCAAAAACTATCGGTTTGTATTTTGAGACACTTCGACTACGCTCAGCGTGACAAGATTTAAACTTCTCTATTAATATCCCAAGCTTCTAAATAATCAGCAACTCGTTTTACAAAGCTTCCTCCTAATGCTCCATCTACTACTCTATGGTCATAAGAGTGCGATAAGAACATTTTTTGGCGGATTCCAATAAAATCTCCTTCCGGAGTTTCGATTACTGCAGGAACTTTACGAATAGCACCTAAAGCCAAGATTCCTACTTGCGGTTGGTTGATAATTGGCGTTCCGAAAACAGAACCAAAAGTACCAACATTTGTTACTGTATAAGTTCCTCCTTGTGTATCGTCTGGTTTTAATTTTCCAGTTCTTGCACGGTTTGCCAAATCATTCACTTGTTTTGCCATACCAACTAAATTTAATTGGTCAGCATTTTTAATTACAGGAACAATTAAGTTTCCGTTTGGTAAAGCTGCAGCCATACCTAAATTAATATTTTTCTTTTTGATGATGTATTCACCATCAACTTGAATATTCATTCCAGGGAAATCTTTCAATGCTTTTGCTACAACTTCCATGAAAATTGGCGTAAACGTTTCTACCATATACTTAGAAATCAACTTACGCATTCTGTCCATTTCTACGATTTCGTCTTCTCCATTAACAGATGTTGGAACTGAATTTGTTTCAGGTTTCACGTTTGAAGTTGTTTTAGTTTCAACAACTTGCTGAACACTTGTAATTGAAGACTGAATACTAGCTTGACTTCCTCTTGTTTTAATATATCCTAAAATATCTTCTTTAGTAACACGACCGTCTTTTCCAGTTCCATTAATTCCATCTAATTCAGCAATTGAAATCCCCTCTTCTTTTGCGATGTTTTTCACTAATGGAGAATAAAATTTATCAGAATTTGAAAAATCTGGAGCAGCAACAGTTTCTTTAGCAACTTCAACTGCTTTAGCAACCTCAGCTACTGGAGCAGCTTCCGTTTTTACTTCAGCAACTGGAGTAGCAACAACAGCACCACCTTCAGTTTCAATAATAGCAATTGTTTGTCCTACTTGAACTACATCGTCAACTTGGAATAAAATTTCAACTAAAGTTCCTGAAACTTCACTTGGAACTTCACTGTCTACTTTATCGGTAGCAATTTCAAGAACTGCTTCGTCTTGTTCAATTTTATCACCAACTTTCTTTAACCAGTTAGTAACCGTAGCTTCCGCTACACTTTCACCCATTTTAGGTAATTTTAATTCGAACTTTGCCATATTTTTAACTAAAGTTGTGTTTTACTTGTTTGGATTGCAAAAATACTAATTTTTAGATGTCTTTGTAAAGAATTATATATTTTTTTTGCTTATAAAACAACTGATTAATTTCTTACTATATGTTCATTTTTGTCTTGACACAAAAACGAACCAAAAAAGTCAAGACTGACTATAAAAGTATAAGAAAATACTACGGAAACACCACCCACAGATAAAAATAACTCCTCCGACAAATCGGAGTCAAACAGATTTTTATCTTTTCCCAATTCTGCTTCCTTGATTTTCAATACTTTTATAGTAGGTCGGATTCTAATTGTAGAACTTCTCCTTTATCATTAGAATTGTAACTTCCTATTAGATAGTTAGACTTTGATATATAGTTTTTAAAACTAATGTTACTTTCTTTATGCTTTTCCATAAAAAAAATCACATTATTAATATCGAGAAAATCAATATCAAAGATAATTTCAACATACTTATTTTCTTCAACTTGAAATTGATTTAAATCGGTCAAATATTCAACCGATTTGTCCGTTTTTAGATTTATTTTTTTATCTGAAAAAACAATGAATTTATCAATATTCGGTTTTACATTTTTTTGTTGGTTTCGCTTAACTAAGCTGAAAGCAAAACTTCCTATTTGCATCATGACATCGAAAAACCATGATTTTTTAAAATGCTTCTTATAGAAAAACTGCATAGCTTCGCGAAAACGCTTCATATACAATCCGTCTCGAACTGTGCTTTCACCTTTATAATGAATCACCGTTGTATCAGCATAATAATAATTAGAATAACCTGCTTTTTTTACTAAATAACTCAAATCAATATCATCGGAATACATGAAGCAATCTTCATCAAATCCACCAACTTCCAAATACAAATCGCGTTTCATAACCATAAAAGCACCAACTAAAATATCGACTTCTCCTGATTGATTTTCATTTAAATGCATGGCGTAATACTGATTAAACCAACTCGAATTTGGAAACAATTTATACAACCCAAAAATTTTAGTAAAAGCTACCCAAGGTGTTGGCACTCCCCTTTTACTTTCTGGAAGAAATTTTCCAGAGCCGTCGATTAATTTACAACCGATGATGCCAAAGTCGGTTTCGACAAGCTCAACCTGACTTTGTTTTTTGTCAGACTGAGCTTGTCGAAGTCGATTAACAAAGTCTAGTGTTTTAGAAAAAGTATCTTCAGCAACTACTGTATCAGGATTTAAAATGCAAATGTATTCGCCTTTTGCTTGAGCGACTCCAATGTTATTCCCTTTTGGAAAGCCTAAATTATCTTTATTTTCTATTAAAGTTACTTCAGGAAATTTTTCCTTAATCATTTGGCAACTATCATCAGAAGAAGCATTATCGACCACAATAATTTCAGCATCAATACCTTCAAGTGCCTTTTGAACACTCAAAACGCATTGTTCTAAAAAATAGCGAACGTTATAATTAAGGATGATTACGGATAGTTGCATGCACAAATATAATGTGAAAATTTACCAATTTGAAAATTTGAAGATTATTACTGATAAATAAAGTATTTTTGCACAATCAATTTTCAAATTGACTTATTATAAAATTCTCAAATTAACAATGAACTTCCTTTCAGTTGAAAATATCTCAAAAGCTTACGGCGAACGCGTTTTGTTTGAAAACATTTCATTTGGTATTAACAAAGACCAAAAAATCGCTTTTATTGCCAAAAATGGTTCTGGAAAAACAACCATTATGAACATATTGGCTGGTTTGGACGAACCTGATAGCGGTCAGGTTATTGTTCGTAAAGACATTAAAATGGCGTTTTTATCACAAAACGATAATTTACAACACGAACTAACTATTGAAGAAAGCATTTTTGCCAGTGATAACGATACATTGAAAGTAATCGAACAATACGAAAAAGCATTGGAAAACCCTGAAGATGAAGAAGCGTATCAAAAAGCGTTTGATAATATGGATCGTCATAATGCTTGGGATTTTGAAACGCAATACAAACAAATTTTATTCAAATTAAAATTAGACGATTTAAAACTGAAAGTTAAAAACCTTTCGGGTGGACAAAAAAAGCGCTTGTCATTGGCAATCATCTTAATCAATAAACCTGATTTTTTAATTTTAGATGAGCCAACCAACCATTTAGATTTAGAAATGATTGAATGGTTAGAAGATTATTTTGCCAAAGAAAATTTAACCTTATTCATCGTAACACACGACCGTTTCTTTTTAGAACGTGTTTGTAATGAAATTTTAGAATTAGAAAACGGAAAGTTATATCAGTACAAAGGCAACTATTCTTATTATTTAGAGAAAAAAGAAGAACGAATAGCTTCTGAAAATGCGAGCATCGATAAAGCCAAAAACCTATTCGTTAAAGAATTAGAATGGATGCGTCGTCAACCCAAAGCCCGTACTACCAAATCAAAATCGCGTCAAGATGATTTTTACGTGATTAAAGAAAAAGCCATGAGTCGCCGTAAAGAAAATGTAGTGGAACTGGAAATCAATATGGAGCGCATGGGAAGCAAAATTATTGAATTGGCAAAAATCAATAAAAGTTTCCAAGATAGGGTTATACTGAAAGATTTCAATTACTCATTTCAACGTGGCGAACGCGTAGGGATTATTGGTAAAAATGGAACCGGAAAATCAACTTTTTTAAATATTATTACCGGAAGTATTCAACCTGATTCTGGAAAAGTAATCGTGGGTGACACTATGAAAATCGGATATTACACCCAAAGCGGAATCAATCCAAAACCA
>JACXVH010000182.1 GCA_014763515.1 Flavobacteriaceae bacterium | reverse complement strand
TAATTTAAAAAGATTATGTGATTTCTCACTTCATTCGAACTGACGAAAAGTTTCCCTTATCACTTTTTACTTTTTACTTTTTACTTCAAAATTTTAACTATTTTTAAATTATGAACCAAGAGATTGCA
Source organism: Flavobacteriaceae bacterium (assembly GCA_014763515.1). GTDB lineage: Bacteria > Bacteroidota > Bacteroidia > Flavobacteriales > Flavobacteriaceae > Flavobacterium. The sequence continues at coordinate 3,321 of JACXVH010000182.1, read as the reverse complement.
TCTTACCATAACAACCTATCGCTTACCGAAAAAGAAATTTGCGATACCTTATACCACATCATAAACGAAAACGTGTTACAAGCCGAACATAAAATTTGGCATGCGCACCCGGTTTGGTTTTTAGATGGCAACCCTATTGTAGGCTACAGCAAACAAAAAGCAGGCATATGCTTGATGTTTTGGAGTGGTGCCGACTTTGAAGAAGCCCAACTTAACGTGTTAGGCAAAAAGTTTAAAGATGCTTCGCTATTTTACACCAATGCCACTGAAATTAACGAAACCGACCTAAAACGCTGGCTACAAAAAGCCACAACGATACAATATGATTATAAAAATATTGTAAAACGAAAAGGAGTTTTGGTGAAAATTTAAAATTTTATATAAAATATTAATTATCTAAGATCTTTAAAAACTTTTTATGTCCATAATAGTCAAATAAAAAAATGGGAAAGCTACTTAAAACTGAAATGGTTGAGTCAATTTTTACATATTTATCCAATTGATTTTTAAAAATTTCATATTGATTATAATTTTCTTTTGGAAAACTAAAATCATCGTTCACAATAAAATTCATTTTATTTAAATGGTTAACTATCAAAAATTTCCATATTTCAAATGTATATTTTGAAAAGTTTTGATATATATTATCGCAATCTGAGTTAACAATACTTTTGTATTTAATATTTTCTTTTGCATTAACTTTCAAATGCTTAAAATCAATTTTATCTGAAAAGTGTTTTATACTTTCTACCATCGGATAACTAATCAAAAGTTTTCCAGATTCAGTTTCTTCATTAAATAACTCCAACATTAATAACAAATCATCATCATTTGCTAATGTTGAATGTCCATCATAATCAAAAAACAAATATATTTCTGCAAAATCATTTCTATCAAACTCGCTTAATATTTCTTTGTTTTGTGGTATTTCTTTCAACAATGTAAATGTATCTAAATCATTATCTTTTGAAATTGCATTATGGAGTTGATAAATTTCAGCACAAAAAGCACATTTTATTACAACATTTTCATTGAAAAAGAAATTTGACAAACTATTAACCAATTGGGCTTCAGTTTTTTCTCCCTCAAAAACAAATAAAATATTAGACATTGAATGAACCTGCTTTATACATTTTTTCTAAATTATGAGCTTCTCTTAATTCTTTATCAGTACTTTTAGACAAAGACTTAATTAAATGATTATTCATAATAAAATAACAATCAGGTCTAAGTAAGTCATTAGTCATAATAGAAGTATTATGAGTTGTTAGAATAAATTGAATATTTAATTTTTTTAACTCTTCCACAATCAACCTTGACAACTCATGATGATAAAACGCATCAAATTCATCTATAAATAAAAATGAAACCCTTGATTTTTCTCTTAATCTTTGTAACCAAAAATAGAATAGTGTTAAAGCTCTAGTTCCTTGAGAAGCTATTTTATAAAATGAAATTGTTTTCCCGTCAAAATCAAAAGCTATAATATTTCTTTCAGATTCTTTTACAATTTTTAACTTACATTCAATACCTGCCTTATTTAAAAATAATTCTAAATCTTGAACATTATTTCTCTCAATAATATCTTCTTGAATATCTCTTGCCCCAACTTCAATACCAAAATATTGGTTCTTATCGAGTGATCTAAAAAATAACATTCCTTCAATAAATTTGAAAAAAGAGAGAAAAACTTTATTAAAATCATCATCTTCCTCTAATACTGAATTATTCTTGATGTATTTCAATAAAGATAAATTCACATTCTTAACATCATTATTTAAACTTTCAGCTCCTTTTAGATTTATAAATGCTTTATTATTAACTTCTCTATTTATTTCAGCAATTAATACATCTTCTATTTTAAAACTTTCGAATAATATTGTATTATTATCTGATTTTTTGTATTCATAATTAACTTTCTTCGAATCGATTAAAAATTCATATTTAAATGTTGCAAAATTTGAATCATTTAAAGCATTTAGATAAAATGAATATTCTGAATCTCCGTGTTCTTTGTCAGTTAAATGACAAATAATATCAAAAATAGCTAATCCTAAATTTGATTTACCTACTCCATTTTTACCATAAACTATAGCATTTTCAACTACACCTTCAATAACACTTTCCTTATTAAAATTGTAGCCATTTGTGTTTCGTAAATCAAATACGAATTCTTCGTTAAAACTTTTAAAATTGGTAACGCTGAATCTAGTTAACATTTAATTCTTCATTTAAATTTTATGCGAAATTACAAAATAGTTATCAAATACCGTATTTTTTTTACGGCAATTTAAACTAAATATAACATATTTACAAAAAATCCCAAGCTTTGCTTGGGATTTTTACTATCTACTAATTTCTAATCACTAATTACTTAGTTGGAATATTCGCTAAAATTTCCAACACAAATTTCCAATATTTTTGTGCAGAGGCAATACTTGCTCTTTCATCTGGGCTGTGTGCTCCTTTAATCGTTGGTCCAAACGAAATCATATCCATTCCTGGGTAGTTTTGGCCTAAAATACCGCATTCTAATCCAGCATGGCAAGCTACAACGTGTGCTTTACTTCCGTTTTGTTTTTCGTAAATCGCCGTTAACACATTTAAAATTTCAGAATTTGGATTTGGTGTCCAACCTGGGTAACTTCCCGAGAAGGTAACTTCACAACCCATTAACTCAAACGCAGAGCGTAACGCATTGGCTAAATCAAATTTTGAGGATTCAACAGAAGAACGTGTTAAACATTCAATTTTTAAGTTGCCACCGCCAACCGTTACTTTCGCAATATTGTTAGACGTTTCTACCAAGTTATCAAAATCGGCACTCATGCGATATACACCATTGTGCGCTGTGTATAACGCACGAACCAAATAAAACTGCGCCATAGAAGGCAACACTTTTGCTGGCACTTGGTCTAATTTTTCAATTACAATTTGTAAGTTCGGTTCTGTCGTTTTGAATTCGGCTTTAATATCATTAATGATTTCTTGCATGTCGAACTCAAACGCTTCGTCATACATTTCGGCAATAATGACTTCGGCAACACTTTCACGAGGAATCGCATTGCGTAAACTTCCACCGTTGATTTTAGAAATTTGTAAACCAAAATCTTCGTAACCGTTATACAATAAACGGTTCATAATTTTATTGGCATTTCCTAAACCTTCGTGTATTTGCATTCCCGAGTGACCACCGTTTAAACCTTTTACGGTAATTCTATACCCCACAGAATCCGCTGGAGCATCTTCTTCATCATATTCTGCCACCGCAGTTACATCTACTCCACCTGCACATCCAATATCGATTTCATCGTCTTCTTC
>JACXVH010000181.1 GCA_014763515.1 Flavobacteriaceae bacterium | reverse complement strand
AATTTTAGTTATAATCCTTCAAAATCTTGGACATTAAGCGGTTTCGGAATTTTCTTAGGTAATAAAACAAATATTGTAACCAATAGTGTTAACGATTTGCCAGAAGGTGCTTCTGCAAATGATAGAGAAACAAGAAGCGAAGTTTCAGAACAACAAAGTAATTTAGGGATTTTTAAACTAAGTTCTAGCTATGTTCCTTCGGCAAAAGTTCATTTTGATTATGATGTTTTTTCTAAATTTTCTAATCAAAAAGAAGACCAACAAGTTGTTTCTTCAGAAATTGGAGAATTCTATACAAACAAAGAACAGAAACCGTTTAGCATCAACCAAAATTTAAATTATTATTATACACTTAACGATAAAAATGTTTTTGCTTTTGAAACGCAACATTTATTTCAACAAGAAGATCCGTTTTATAATGCAAATTTAGAAACGCTTCCTTTTGCACTTTCGGGTTATGATACTGCTCAAAATAGAGATGATATTTCTCAAAACCGTTTTGTAAAAACCAATAAGTTAGACGCTAAATTCGATTATTATTACATGCTAACACCAAAGAGTAATATTAATCTAACTTTAGGGAATACCTATTCGTATCAAAATTTTGATTCTTCTATCTTTCAAATTCTCGATAATGGAAATGTCAATAATCTAGATGATGAGGCAAATACAAATAATGTAGATTATAGTTTTAATGATGTTTTTTTAGGCTTACATTATAAGTTTTTAATAGGAGAATTTACATTTAATCCAGGTGTAAGTTTGCATCATTATAATACTAAGGATTCACAATTAGGAACAGATCATACTACAAATTTTAATAGAATATTGCCTGATGTTTTTGCGCAATGGCAAATTAAAAAATCGGAAACATTAACATATAATTTTTCGTTAACCAATAATTTTACCGATATAGTTAAACTTTCTGAAGGTTATGTGTTTTCAAATTACAATAGTTTATTTAGCGGGAATAGATATTTAGAAAATTCACTTTCACAAGTACATAGCCTAAGATATTTTAAATATAACATGTTTAATTTCGAAAACATATTTGCGACTTTAAATTACACAAAACAAGTAGATGCGGTTAAAAACAAGGCTTTGTTAACAAGTATTAATCAAGTTTCTACTGCGGTAAATATGAATTCAAATTTTGCTGATGAAACTTTTACTGCAGCTGGTAATTATGGAAGATCTTTTAAAAAATATTATAAAGCTTCTGCCGGATTAAGTCTAAATTGGAGTAAGTTTAATAATATTCGTGTTTTTCCAACAGAAGAAGTCGTGCAAACTACCCAATCGTTCACTCAAAATTATAATGTTAGTTTTTCTACAAATTATAAAAAGCTACCTAATTTAAGTTTAAAATATGGTTTTACAATTAACGATAATTCTAGTGATGTTTTTTATACTGATAATCCCTCGGTCGAATTAGAATATTATTTTCTAGATGCTTTTTCTTTTGTTTCAGAATACAGTTATTATCATAATAGAAATAAAGGAAAGACTATTGATTCTGAATACGATTTCTTATCCGCAAGTGTAATGTATCAAAAGAAAAATAGTAAATGGGAATGGAAATTGTCAGGGACTAATTTACTAGAAACAAAAGGATTAAATTCTAATAGTTTTAACCAATTAGGGGGAACTAGTAGTTTTTCTAGCTATATTGTGCAGCCAAGATATATTATTCTAAGTTTAAAATATAATTTATAAAAAAAGGAGCTTTTAAAGCTCCTTTTTTTATGTATGAAATATTTCTTTGATTTTATCTACAAAATCTAATTTTTCCCATGTAAACAATTCAACAGTCATTGTTTTTTCTTGGCCATCAGGAGACTTGAATGTTTTGGTAACCGTTTCAGGTGTTCTTCCCATGTGTCCATAAGCAGCAGTTTCGCTATATATTGGATTTCTTAATTTCAAACGTTGTTCAATAAAGTAAGGTCTCATATCAAAAATACCTTCAACTATTTTACTAATTTCTCCGTCAGTTAAATTTACTTTTGCTGTTCCGTAAGTGTTTACGTTAATTGAAGTTGGCTCAGCAACACCAATTGCATAAGAAACTTGTACTAAAATTTCGTCAGCCACACCTGCAGCAACTAAGTTTTTAGCAATATGACGAGTAGCATAAGCAGCAGAACGATCTACTTTACTTGGATCTTTACCAGAAAAAGCACCGCCACCATGAGCTCCTTTTCCGCCGTAAGTATCAACGATAATTTTTCTTCCTGTTAAACCAGTATCTCCATGTGGTCCTCCAATTACGAATTTTCCGGTTGGATTAATGTGGTATTTAATCGCATCATTAAATAAATGCGCATATTGAGGATTTTTAGCAATCACTCTTGGAATTAAAATCTCAATAATGTCTTTTTTGATTTTCGCTAGCATCGTTGGCTCATCAGAAAAATCATCGTGTTGTGTTGAAACTACGATAGCATCAATACGAACTGGTTTGTTATCGTCAGAATATTCTAAAGTTACCTGAGATTTCGCATCCGGACGTAAATAAGTAATTTCGTTGTTTTCTCTTCTTAAATCTGCTAATTCTTGTAAAATTTGATGTGAAAGTTTTAATGCTAAAGGCATAAACTCTTCTGTTTCATTCGTAGCATAACCAAACATCATTCCTTGGTCACCAGCTCCTTGCTCTTCTTTACTAGCTCTATCTACTCCTTGGTTAATATCTGCGGATTGTTCATGAATAGCTGATAAAACGCCGCAAGAATTCGCTTCGAACATATATTCGCTTTTTGTGTAACCAATTTTCTTGATTACATCTCTTGCGATAGTTTGTACATCTAAATACGTATTTGATTTTACTTCTCCAGCTAAAATTACCTGGCCTGTTGTAACTAAAGTTTCACAAGCTACTTTTGACTCAGGGTCAAAGGCTAAAAAGTTATCAATTAATGCGTCTGAAATTTGATCCGCAACTTTGTCGGGATGTCCTTCACTCACTGATTCTGACGTAAATAAATAAGCCATATAATATTTTTTAAATTAATTAATGTGAGGAAAAAATTGCAGAAATTGCTAAAAGGAGTAGATTTTTACTGCTTTAGCATTTTTTAATGAGGTTGCAATCAGTTCAAATTTTTCCTCTAAAATTATTTCGGTGCAAATATATGAAATCAAATTGAAATTGAAATAATTCTTTTGTTTTCATTTTAAAAAATTATAAATTTTAGTTTTAACAGATTATTTTGCTATTCAAGAATGTTTAAAAAGAATATATTTCATTTAAAATAATTATAAGTAACAAAAAATAGAAAAATAATCTATTTATTTTTTTATTAAAGAAAATAAATCTAGTTTTGCCGTGTCAAATTCAAATAAATAAAAAGTGAACTTTACAATGTGCAATATGTGTATGATGATGTGGAATAATCCGCAGAGGAAACCTATTGTATAATTTTAAAAGTAAATTAATTCAATATAACCTCTGT
>JACXVH010000180.1 GCA_014763515.1 Flavobacteriaceae bacterium | reverse complement strand
CGTTTAAATATGAAAGTCGCTTTGTTTTTTTAAAGTTTGTAATAAACAGAAAGTTTAGTTACTTTTATTCCGCTACTGTAATATATACAAGGAACGTTAGTGGCAACCCAAAAAAAGACTTATAGAAACAAATAAATCAAGAAAAATGAAAATTCAGGACGAAATCAAAAAACTTAGTGACAAGGAAAGAGTGATTGTTGCAATTTTAGCAGGTTGGACAATTCTACATTTTATTCTCCTTCTAATTTCTGATGGTAGCACAAAATACTTTTGGCCATTTGATAAAGACCCAGGCATTAAGACGGATTATGATTTTTCAGAGTTTGCCATTTACGGACTTGTTCCTTGGATTGTATTTTTAATATTCTGGTTTCTTAAAAAAACGGATACAGACACAAAATGAATTTCAACTTCCCTTGTTTACCGCCAGCTAAGACATACGGAGAAATGACGACACCTGAACAAGATGTTACAATGAAACTTGTTCAAAGGAAGCAAATAAATAAGCAAGAAGAAGCGATTTTAATAGAATCAATAGAATTCTATAAAAATGCTTTTGCTTACCTCAAATCAATTGATTTATCATTGGTTAATGAAAACGATGCTGACAAAATAATCGGGTTTTTGAAATCTGTATTCAATATGCAAATAACAATACAGAACAAAATTAATTTCTACAATGTTTTCAGAGTTACCACCGTCAAAGATACTTTTTTAGAAAATGGAAAGGTGAGAGATGTTGGTTTCATTTCTTATCCTCCTCAACAAATTATTGAGCAACACGGCGTTTATGGACGATGTAACTCGCCAAAATCAACGGTTTTCTATTGTGCATTTGAGCCTGGGGTGGCAATATTAGAAACTAAACCACAGGTAGGACAACGAATAATAATTGCTCACTGGCACAATGACAATGCAAAGGATTTCATCTCATACCCAATTGCAAATAATAAGACTATTGACAATGAGAGTTTAAAAGCAGCGACTAAGGCATTTCAAGACCGTATGCAATACAATCATCCACTCTTTGCAAAAATTCTTGATTTGTATTTTGACTTTTTAAGTTCAGAATTTGTAAAGGATATAGAGATTAATAATCCAAAAAAGTATGAGTATTTATATAGTGCTTTCTTTTCCGACTGGATGCTAGAAAATAAATTTAAACCTGTTGACCATCCTGTTGAACCAATAAAACATTATGACTGTGTAATTTATCCGAGCATTGCCATCAACCACAAGTCAGAAAATTTGGCAATTGTTCCTTCATCAGTTAGTAAACTAAGACCTATATTTCTAGAAGATAGTATCGTGGTAAAAACAATGTATGACAATCCCGATTTAACAAATAACAAACTGCCAATTGTAAGACAAGTGCTTCGTAAATCAACGAAGATTGAAAACAACAGAATTTCTTGGAGCGATGATTGAAACGATACATTTTCATACAGAAAGAAGGGCAGCCACTAACACGCAATAAAAAACATAGGGCGGAAAGTGCTAAATTTGAACAACATAACATTTAATAAACGGCTCAGCAACTTGATAGGTAGGAGCTTCGAAATGCCCTACGTTTCTTATTGCCAACCGTTGTACCTCATTGTAGTATGACGTTGTAAAAAACGACGTAAAAATGACAGACAAAGAGAAGTCAGACATAATGAATTGGAATTACTTAGTAGCTTTATACACAAAAGTTAAAGACAAAGTAAACGAGCCACTTGGAAGTGTAGAATTTTTAGAAACTATGTTGAAAGAAGCAAAACTTATGGAACTTATTCTTGCGGAAAATTTTTCTCAAAAAAGTCTTGATACAGACGTTCAAGTTCTTTACGAGTTTCGCCAAAAGAGTCAACCATAAGATTAAAGAAAATCGCAGTTTCTAAAGTATATTGAACAAGACCATTTATAAGAACTTCCTCTGTTTTTGGATAATTGATATAAATAAAATCTTTTAAATCGTATTCTATTTTCTCTTTTTCCAAAAAAGCGTTGTTAATTTTTTCTAACGGTTCTATTGATTCTGCTTCAAGGTTTTTTATAAAATCCGAAAATAGTTTTAATTGTTTGTCACTTTCTTTTTTAAAAGAATCTTTAGCTTTATTGTTTATGGTATTAAATTCTTCTTGTGTATAAAACTTCATAAGTAAAATTTTTGCCAAACTTACGGAAAATAAACTAAATTTGACGAAAAACAACGAAGGTACAACAGTGGTTTTGCTCAATGGCGAAGTTCAGGATTTATCAGAAAAGTTTCGGCGAGAAACTAAAAACAGTAAAAATTTATTAACGGCAGTGCTTAATTCTCGCCACTAAGCAAAGCCACAAAACGTTGTGTGTAATACGACCAAAAATGAAAAATCAAGAGAAGATAATAGAATTAGGAGTTGAAGGTGGTTCGGTAACTATCTTCAAATTTTATGATGAAAAAGGGAATGATTGGTATTATCATCATACCCAAGAAATGAGTTATGAAGATTTAGGTTTAAATGGTACTGACAAAAAATCAAAGCATATTTCAATGTCTTTTGCCGAAGCGATGCTTACGATGATAAAAGAATATAATAATGTGATGAGTTTCTATCCTGTCTATTGTAATTTGGATTTTCAACCTGTAATAGTAGAATTTTTAAAGGCATACAAAGACGACATTTCTTGGAACAAGGAAAGATGGTTTGAGTTATTAAAAATTGATGAATCGACACTTGAAAAAAATATTTTAGATGATTATGATAACTAAAAGCAAGTTTGAAGAAATTAAGAAAATTTACGGAAGATTTTCAACTTGGGCTATTTGGGATGAAAACAATGAATCTGACACAGAAATAATTGAAAATAATATAGATAAATTACATACGAACTGGATAATTATAGGTCTTAATATCTCAAAACCAGTTGGAGTTTGGGGAAATTTCAGAGGTGGTAAGCACGACAGAAAAATAAAAACTGCTTTTAGCAACACAAATATTCTCGGTTCTTATATGACTGACTTGATAAAAAAAAGTGAAAAATCATCAACAGAAATTGAAAAAGAAGTAAAACAAGGTAATTTGGATATATCGGAACAAGTAAAGAGTTTTGTTGAAGAAGTTAGGTTTGTTGGAGTTAATGATAAGACGAAATTTATTATTTTCGGAGATACGGCAAGAAACCTATACGATGAATATTACGAAAGACATTTTCCTGAAAATAAAGTCTATTACCTTAAACATTATTCAAGTCGTGGAACAGACAAAGATTGGGTTGAAAAAGTATGGGATAGATTAAACATTGATTTAGAATTTAATAATGAGCAAAAAAGTACTACACACAACATTGTATAAGCGTAATGCGGGCTAAAGTGCTAAAAATAAACGAATTGAATATTAACAAACATAGTGTTAAACAGAAAGAGAAGTGCTTCTATTCCCGCACTACGCTTATACGTTACCGTTAACTACAACGTGATTTTACTTCGTAAAAAACCAATTGGAACGTTATCTTTCGCACGTTCATAAAAATAGTTTAGAAAGCTTTAGTTATGTTTT
>JACXVH010000179.1 GCA_014763515.1 Flavobacteriaceae bacterium | reverse complement strand
GAAATTTTAGAAAATTATCAAGCAAAATCAACCATTTTAAATCCTAAAATTACTAATATCGATGTGTTTTCGATTGTTTCTGATGAAACAATGGCTTATGTCAATTTTTTGCAAATTTCTCATGGAGCAATCATCCGTTCGCACACTTTAGAAATAAAAAAGAAATTAGAAGAAACCGATCAGGAACTTTTAGAATTGGCAATTGTTGAATTGAGAGAGCGTTTTCATTTGCTTTCAAGAGAAATTATTGTGCCGTTTGAAGTGGATTTAGGTGAAAATATTAAAGTTACCGTTCCTAAACTGGGCGACAAAAAACAAATTCTCGATTTATCGGAACGCAATGCTAAGCATTATCGATTGGATCAATTGAAACAAATTAAAATTGTAGATCCTGACCGTCATGCGAATCGTATTATGGCGCAAATGAAGAAAGATTTGCGACTTTCGGTAGAACCGCGACATATTGAATGTTTTGATAATTCCAATATTCAAGGAACGAATCCGGTTGCGGCTTGTGTGGTTTTTAAAGATGGAAAACCAAGTAAAAAAGACTACCGTCATTTCAATATTAAAACGGTTGAAGGGCCAAATGATTTTGCTTCTATGGAAGAAGTGGTGTACCGCAGATACAAACGATTGCTAGATGAAAACCAACCTTTACCGCAGTTAATAATTATTGACGGAGGAAAAGGCCAACTATCATCAGCATTAAAAAGTTTAGATGATTTAGGATTACGTGGGAAAATTGCCATCATAGGAATTGCAAAACGACTTGAAGAATTGTTTTATCCGGAAGATCCAGTGCCGTTGTATTTAGATAAAAAATCGGAAACATTAAAGGTAATTCAGTATTTACGAAACGAAGCGCATCGCTTTGGAATTACACATCATCGCGATAAAAGAAGCAAATCGGCGTTAAATAATTCGTTGGAAAGCATTCCGGGAATTGGTGAAAAGACGATGATAACGTTACTAAAACATTTCAAAAGTGTTAAAAGGTTGCAAAATGCAACAGAAAATGAAATATCTGAAGTAATTGGACTTTCAAAAGCCAAAAAAATTTCCGAATTTTACAAAACATTGAATCCTAAAAAGGAATGAAACATTTTTTCTTGTTCGCATATTGGTGTGCTTAAAGTTATAGATTCACTCGGTATAAAAGTAGATTATATTGGCGGAACAAGTATGGGTGCCATTATAGGAGGTTTATATGCTTCAGGATATAATGCAAAACAATTAGATTCAATTTTTAGTAAAGTTGATACTGAGGCATTAATTCAAGATTATACACCAAGAGATTCTAAAACTTTTTATGAGAAACGCAATGATGAAATATATGCATTAACACTTCCGTTTGATAAGTTTAAAATAGGCTTGCCTACAGCACTTTCTAAAGGTCTTTATAATTATAACCTTTTAACGAGATTAACAATGCATGTTAATCATGTTAACAAATTTTCAAATTTACCAATTCCTTTTTTCTGCATAGCTACAGATGTAGAAACAGGTAAAGAAGTTGTTTTGGAATCAGGGATTTTACCTCAATGTATGATTGCCAGCGGTGCAATACCATCTTTATATAATCCAATAGAAATTGATGGTAAATTATTAGTCGATGGCGGTGTTGTTAATAATTATCCAGTTGAACTTGTTAGAGCAAAAGGAGCCGATATTATTATTGGGGTTGATGTACAAGATGGTTTGAAAGATAAAAATGATTTAAAAGGCGCAACCGGAGTTTTAGTTCAGATTACTAATTTCTCAATGATTGAGAAAATGGAATTTAAAAGAAAGCTTACAGATATATATATTAAACCTGATATAAAAGGATATAATGTGGTATCTTTTGACGAAGGCGAAGAAATTATCCCTAGAGGTGTTAAAGCAGCATTATCTCATATTGATGAACTAAAAAATTTTGAAAATATAAACTATAAAAATGAAGGCGTAACTAACTTTCAGGATTCAATTTTTATAAAAAAAATTCAAATAAATGGCAACCAAAATTATACAAGAGCTTACATTTTGGGAAAATTAAAAATTAAAGAAAATACAAAAGTAAGCTTGCGTGATCTACAAAAAGGAATTAACAATTTAAATGCTACACAAAATTTTTCTGCAATAAATTATGCATTTGAATATTTAAATGAAAATGGTGACAAGTTAATCGTTCATCTAACAGAAAAGAAGAATGATACCTATTTACGATTTGGAGTTCACTATGATGATTTATTTAAAACAGGTGTACTTTTAAATTACACAAAAAAGAACTTGATTGCTAAAAATGATGTTTTCTCATTCGATTTTGTAGTAGGAGACCATTTACGCTATAACTTTAATTATTACATTGATAATGGTTTTTATTGGAGTTTTGGTGTTAATTCAAAAATGCAAAAATTTAATAGAAATGTACCAAATGATTTTAATAATGGACTAACATTAAGTGATTTAGGTGTAAATTCAATTAATGTAGATTATCAAGATTTAACAAATCAGGCTTATCTTCAAACTTTATTTGCTCAAAAATTTTCTATAGGAGCTGGTTTAGAGCATAAATTATTAAAAATCGAATCAGAAACTGTAGCTAATATTAGACCTGTATTCGAGAATAGTGATTATTTATCGTTGTTTGGCTACATGAAATTCGATTCATTTGATCAAAAATATTTTCCAAGAAAAGGTTGGTATTTTAATGGTGAATTAAAGTATTTATTTTATTCTTCAGATTATAATAATGATTTTGAAAAGTTTACCATTGCAAAAGCAGACATGGGCTTTGCCCAAACATTTTTCAAGAAGATAACATTAAAAGTTCAGTCAGAAGGAGGTTTTCATGTAGGAGAAAAAACAACTAATTTTTTTGATTTTGCTTTAGGTGGATACGGATTCTTTCCTGTCAATAATTTGAGATCTTTTTACGGCTACGACAACATTAGCATTGTAGGTGACAGCTATGTAAAAGGAGCAGTAACCTTAGATTACAGAATATTTAAAAAACATCATTTCAATGTGATTGCTAATTATGCAAATGTTGGTAATAAAATTTTTAATACAACAAAGAATTGGTTTACAAAACCTACTTATTCAGGTTATGCTATCGGTTATGGTGTGGAGTCAATTATTGGGCCTATAGAAATTAAGCATTCATGGTCGCCAGAGACACATAAACATTTTACTTGGTTTAGTGTTGGATTTTGGTTTTAAAAAATTCAATTTTTTTACGATATTTGTAAATATGAAATGCGCTTTGGCAAAAAATATTAATGGATTAAATTTGGCAGGCGAATTCCATCTGATTGATAAATAAAACAGTTATTTACAGATGCAACTAAAATGGCAAGCTTTATTATCACATTTAAAATTCCTCATCAAGCGAAATCCTGAATGAGTTATATATCTTTTAGATTAATGTGAAAAGTTTTAAGAACAACTTATTACTATTTTTTTAAACTTTTAAACTTAAAAGATTATGCCAATTTATCATAAACTAGGAAAAATTCCTCATAAACGTCATATTCAGTTTCGCAAAGAAAACGGTGATTTGTATTATGAACAGCTTTTTGGTACAATCGGTTTCGACGGAATGTCAACCAATATGTATCATGAGCACCGTCCTACAATGGTTAAAGAAATCAAAGGACAATATTCTGTAGAACCAAAAATTGCAAAAGCAAATAACATACAATCTTATCGATTAAGAGGCTTTCAAGTAGCGCCTCAAGACGATTTTTTAGAGAGTAGAAAAATTGTTTTAACAAATTCAGATTGTCATATTGTTTTAGCAGCACCCAAAAAATCAACAACCGAATATTTTTATAAAAATACCGATTCTGATGAAGTAATTTTTATTCATAGAGGAACTGGTAAATTAAGAACCATGTTAGGAAATTTAGATTTTAAATATGGTGATTATTTAGTTATTCCTCGAGGAATGATTTATAAAATAGATTTTGATACCGAAGATAATCGTTTGTTTATCATAGAATCGCACCGACCTATTTATACCCCAAAAAGATATCGTAACTGGTTCGGACAATTGTTAGAACATGCGCCTTTTTGCGAGCGCGATATTCGTCGTCCAGAAGAATTAGAGACTTATGATGAAAAAGGAGATTTCTTAATTAAAATAAAGAAAAAAGACGAAATTTTCGATATGGTTTATGCTTCACATCCATTTGACGTAGTAGGTTATGATGGATTCAACTATCCCTATGCATTTTCAATTCACGATTTTGAACCTATAACAGGAAGAATTCATCAACCGCCTCCAGTACATCAAACTTTTGAAACAGATGCTTTTGTCATTTGTTCATTTGTTCCTCGTCTGTATGATTATCATCCACAAGCTATTCCTGCGCCATACAACCACAGCAATATAGATAGCGATGAGGTGTTGTATTACGTAGATGGTGATTTTATGAGCAGAAACGATATTGAAGCTGGGCATATATCATTACATCCTGCAGGAATTCCTCATGGACCACATCCTGGAGCAACCGAAAGAAGCATTGGTAAAGTAGATACACAAGAATTAGCAGTAATGGTAGATACTTTTAAACCTTTAATGGTTACAGAAGAAGCAATGAAAATTGCCGATGAAAAGTACTATCAATCTTGGTTAGACTAAAAATAAAATCATTTAACACAACTT
>JACXVH010000178.1 GCA_014763515.1 Flavobacteriaceae bacterium | reverse complement strand
GGTGAATTGGTTAATCAAACACAGACTAATAAATTAGAAGTTTTAACTGAATTAGTAAACGAAGTAATTTAATTAATGGTTTTTTGTTCATAGTTTATGGTTATTTAAAAATTTATTTTGACCATGAACTACTAACAGCAAACTATAAACTTTAAAAACATGAAATTACCTGTAATAAAACAATTGACTCAGTTTATTGAAGAAAACGATCAGGATTATTTGGTTGAAGCAATTGAAGTACTTGAAAACTTAACAGAAGTACCTTCTCTAAAAGATGAAGAGCTTAATTTTATTGGAGAATTAATCTCTAATATGTATGGTGCTTTAGAAGTCAACAAAATGATTCAAGAAGGCAAAGACAAGAAAACCGCTTTAAACGATTTCATGAAACGTGTCTTAGGCTCAATTGACAAATAAAATATTAAATAACTCTTAACAAAAAGAGTTATTTTTATCTATAATATCTTTTTCTGAACCAAAATGCTAAATTAACTAGTGCAATTAATGCCGGAACTTCAACCAATGGTCCAATGACTCCTGCAAAAGCTTGACCACTATTAATTCCAAATACACCAATCGCAACTGCTATAGCCAATTCAAAGTTATTTCCTGTTGCAGTAAAAGCAATTGCAGTCGATTTAGAATAATCAGCGCCAAAATATTTTCCTATAAAAAAGCTAATAACAAACATTACTCCAAAATAAATTAGAAGTGGTATTGCAATTCGAACAACATCTAATGGAATTTGAACAATTAATTCTCCTTTTAAACTAAACATTAAAACAATAGTAAATAATAGCGCTATTAAAGTTATAGGAGAAATTACGGGTAAATATTTTTCATGAAACCATTGCGCACCTTTTACTTTAATTAAAACATATCTACTAATAATACCTAAAGCAAAAGGAATTCCTAAATAAATTCCAACACTCTCGGCAATTTGTGCAATACTAATAGTAACATCAAAACCTTTGAACCCAAAAACAGGTGGCAATACAGTAATAAACATATACGCATAAACACTATATAAAAGTACTTGAAAGATACTATTTAGAGCAATTAATCCCGCGCCATATTCTCTATTTCCTTCAGCTAGATCATTCCAAACTACCACCATAGCAATGCATCTTGCTAAACCAATAAGAATAACACCAATCATATATTCTGGGTAACCATTTAAAAATAAAATAGCTAAAAAGAACATTAAAATTGGCCCAATAATCCAATTTAAAACAAGAGAAGCGCCTAGTACTTTTGTGTTTTTGAAAACCTCCCCCATTTTTGAATAATTTACCTTTGCTAAAGGAGGATACATCATTAAAATTAAACCAAGAGCTAATGGAATATTTGTTGTTCCGCTTGAAAATGAATTAATAAAATTACTACTTGAAGGTATAAAATAGCCTATTCCTACGCCAATTAACATGGCTAAAAAAATCCAAAGCGTTAAATAGCGGTCTAAAAAACTTAATTTCTTTCTTTCAAGTACAGGTATACAATTATTTGCTGACATCTTATTTATTTATTTGAGAAAACACAAAATACATTTCACTAGCAATTTCTAAGCTTCTTTCTTCATATTTGGCATCCATTAAAGGTGTACCATCAAACGCTTTTGGATCATCGTATTTAATAGGAAATCTAGCCTCTGCACCAAAAACCATAGGACAACCTTCATCTGCATTGTTACAAGTCATGATGGCACCAAAGTTAGTTTTCGGGTTAAAATCATCGAAATACGCTTTTGAAAAACAAATAATTGGATGTTGATTGTCATCGAATTTCACAGCGTAAACCGGATTTTGTTCTTGGCTTAACTTTTGAATTTGAAATCCTTGATTCATTAACGTTTCTCCCACTTTTGGAAACATAGCTGTAGCTTCCGTTCCGCCAGAATAGCAAAAGACAAATGAAGTTCAATCGAATTTCTTCGTTGTCATTTACTTTCTTTTGAATGTAATCGGCTAAAGGTTGCAAAACCTCTTTTCGTTCCTCTGAAACTGAAATTTTAGCAATAGTTTCAATAGTTTTTGATAAATTTTCAAGCATATCTATATAAGTGAATGGTGAAAAGTAATTAGTGATTAGCTTTTTGAATTAAAATTAACAACAACCTGAATCTGGTGTACAACAAGAGGTTTCTTTTGGTTTCCACTCTCCTATTTTTACTTTAGGTTTCTCTGTTGGAATTCCGCATTTGTCTTTTGCTAAACAATCGGTTAATTTTGATTTTAACAGAAAGTCTTTACCATCAAAATCCAAATCAAATTTACCAATTGTATCAGCCATTTGATATTCTACTTCGATTTCTAAATCAGGAATACCTAATTTACTTTCTGAAAGTTCGATAATGTGAATTAACTTTTCAGGATGTAATCTATGGTCGTAATCGTTTGCTTCCCAAAGTTGAAAATTCACAACTTCTTCATTACGAACAGTTCCACCACAATCGATAAAATGTTTCGTTATTTTACCAACTTCTGTAACATGAAAATGACTTTGAACTAATTCTTCATTTGGTAATTTAAAAGCTATCGTTTCTAAATTACGTAAAGCTTGTTTAATTTCAGATAGTTTCATTTTTTTATTTTTTAGTTTAACAACATTTATTTTGAAGCTTTTGAGAAATTTCACCAAAATAATGCTGAATTTTTTGCATTGTTTCCAAATTTAAGCAATAACAAATTGCAGTACCTTCGACATTACCTTGTATAATACCTGCATTTTTTAATTCTTTTAAATGTTGAGAAACTGTTGGTTGTGCTAAAGGCAATTCATTTACAATATCACCACAAATACAACTATCTACATGTAATAAATATTGAATAATTGCTATACGTGCCGGATGTGACATGGCTTTAAACAAAACTGCTAAGTCATTCTGCTCTTTAGTAAAAAAATCAGCTTTTGATGCTCCCATAACCTTAATTATTATATTGCAATATTACGATAAACAAATACAATACACAATAAAAAATCCCGAAATTTCTTTCGGGATTGATTTTATAACACTTCGACAAGCTCAGTGTGACAAAAAGAGATATTAGTTACCTCCTTTTTCCATTTTAGCTTTTAATTCAGCTAAAGCATCGATATCACCTAAAGTTGATTTTTCAACATTACTATTAGATGAAGTTGAAGTTGCAGCTTCTTTAACTGCTTTCTCTTCTTCTTCACGGAAAATAGCTGTGTGAGATGCTACTACTCTTTTGAATTCTTTATTGAACTCAATCACTTTGAAATCAGCAGTATCACCTTTTTTCAATTTTTTACCATCTTCCATTTCTAAATGACGAGTAGGAATAAATGCAACAACATCATCACCGAAGTCAACTGTAGCACCTTTGTCTACCATTTCACCTATTGTTCCGTTGTGGATAGTTCCAACAGCAAAAGCATCTTCATGCTTATCCCATGGATTTGCAGTAGTTTGTTTGTGACCTAAAGATAATTTACGACCTTCAACGTCTAATTCTAAAACAACTACGTCTAATTTATCACCTACATTTACAAATTCAGATGGATGTTTGATTTTCTTAGTCCAAGATAAGTCAGAGATATATACTAAACCATCTACACCTTCCTCTAATTCTACGAAAATACCAAAGTTAGTAAAGTTTCTTACAGTACCTGTGTGACGAGAACCTACAGGGTATTTAGAAGTAATATCTGTCCAAGGATCTTGAGTTAATTGTTTGATACCTAAAGACATCTTACGCTCATCTCTATCTAAAGTTAAGATAACCGCTTCTACTTCGTCACCAATTTTCATAAAATCTTGGGCTGATCTTAAGTGAGTAGACCAAGACATTTCAGAAACGTGGATTAAACCTTCAACACCGTCAGCTACTTCAATGAAAGCACCATAATCAGCTAAAACAACTACTTTACCTTTTACTTTATCTCCAACAGCTAAGTTAGCATCTAAAGCATCCCATGGATGAGCGTTTAATTGTTTTAAACCTAATTGGATACGAGTTTTCTCATCATCAAAGTCTAAGATAACAACGTTTAATTTTTGATCTAATTCTAATACTTCACTTGGGTGGTTGATACGAGACCAAGATAAGTCAGTGATGTGGATTAAACCATCTACACCACCTAAGTCAATGAACACACCATAAGAAGTGATGTTTTTCACAACTCCTTCTAATACTTGTCCTTTTTCTAATTGACCAATGATTTCTTTCTTTTGTTCTTCGATATCAGCCTCGATAAGTGCTTTATGAGAAACAACAACATTTTTGAATTCGTGGTTGATTTTAACAATTTTGAATTCCATTGTTTTGTTTACGTATTGATCGTAATCACGGATTGGTTTAACATCGATTTGAGAACCTGGTAAGAATGCTTCGATTCCGAATACGTCAACGATCATACCACCTTTAGTTCTACATTTCACGAAACCGTTTACGATTTCACCAGAATTGTGAGCAGCGATAACTCTATCCCATGCTTTGATTGTTCTAGCTTTTTTGTGAGACAATACTAATTGTCCTGTTCTATCTTCACGAACATCGATTAAAACTTCTACTTTGTCTCCAACTTTTAAGTTAGGATTGTAACGAAATTCGTTTAAAGAAATAACACCTTCAGATTTAGCATTGATATCAACGATTGCATCTCTATCAGTTAAACGTACAACTACACCTTCTACAACTTCTTGATCGTCAGTTGATACGAATGTTTTTGCTACTAAATCCTCAAACTCTTGTAAGTTTTTTTCATCAACAGCATCAATACCTTCTGCGTAGTTATGCCAGTTAAAATTTGCTAAAAACTCTTCTTGTGTTTTGTTAATTTCAGCCATGCTGATTAAAATAGTTTGTATGCTGTGTCTTTAGAGTTTCAATTGCAGAGTAAAAACTACAACAGTGTTTTACATTATTTAATTGAATACCAAATGGAAACTCATCTCTGCCAAAAGGTGTGCAAAGGTAAAAACTTTTAATTAATTTACAAAGAATAAATTACAGTAATTTACTAAAAATTAAAGGTATTGGTTAACCAAATTTAATACTAAATTAAATTGTTCTTCTTTACTTAAAGTTGAATTATCTACAATAATTGCATCTTTTGCTTGAACTAAAGGAGAATCATCTCTATGTGTGTCGATATAATCGCGCTGTTGAACATTTTCAAGAACATCATCAAAAGTTACATGTTGTCCTTTTTCTATAAGTTCACTAAATCGTCTTTCTGCTCTAGTTTCTGCAGAAGCTGTCATGAAAATTTTTAATTCAGCATTGGGAAAAACTACTGTTCCTATATCGCGACCATCCATTACAACACCTTTATCTCTTCCCATTTCTTGTTGTTGTTGAACCAACTTTGCTCTTACTTCAGAAATTTCTGCTACTCGGCTTACATTTTGAGATACTTCTAAAGTTCTAATTTCTTGTTCAACATTAATACCATTTAAAAACATTTCTGCAAAACCTAA
>JACXVH010000003.1 GCA_014763515.1 Flavobacteriaceae bacterium | reverse complement strand
CCTAAATCATTTGAAGAAACATTAAAAGCAGAACCTCCTTTTTGCATCATATTTTTAAATCCACCAGTGAATTTAAAATAATCGCGCATGGTTAACGGCAACTCACCAATGTTGTTAATATTCCCAATAACATTTATACTGTATTTTGGACTGTAATAAAACAACTTAGGGTTTACAATATATCGATCCTCTTCGTGTCCAACTCCAATTCCGGCACTAACATCTCCAAACCAAAAGTTCTTCTTTCCTTCTTTTAATTTGATATTAATTGCAATGTTCTCGTTTGTATTATTCTCTAATCCTTTTAAATTAGAAACCTCGTTGTAATTTCTTAAAACTTGAATTTTATCTAAAGCATCGGCTGGAATATTTTTTGTAGCAATTTTAGTATCTCCATCGAAAAAATCTTTTCCTTCCACCATTACTTTTTGAACCGTTTTTCCTTCTACTTGAATTTCACCATCTTTATTTACTTCAACACCTGGAAGTTTCTTTAAAACATCTTCTAATTTACGCTCTGTTCCATTTGTAAAAGAATCGGAATTATATACAATAGTATCTCCAGAAATTGTTACAGGCATTTCATACACAACTTCAATATCTTGCAACTGCACACCCTGACTCATACTTATATCATAAGTCATATTTTGAGAACTTGTAGTAACGTTTTTCTCGTAAGAAGAAAAACCGATATAACTCGCTTTAATAGTGTAAGGAGTATTCGCTTTTAGAGTTAAAAAATATTTTCCTTTTTCATTTGTAATAGCATAAGAATCCATAGCTTTTGTTTGGTTATTAAAAGCCATAATATTCGCCATTTCTAAACCATTTCCTAGAGAATCTTTTACAAAACCTTCAAATTTTATATTTTGAGCAAAAGCACTATTACATAACACTATTGCTAATAGAAATACTATTTTTTTCATGAAATTATCTTGGACCAAAACCGTGTCCTCCACCTCTATTATTTTGAAACATTTCACGCATTTCTTCTAATTTGGCTTTTAGTGTTTCGTCGAATTCCTTTTGTGAAACCTCTTTACCTTTGTTTGGCTCTTTAATTTCTACCTTATCTTTAGAATTCAAGACTATTTTAGAACACAAAATAGTGGTACTTCCATCATTTACTTCTAAAATCAAACCTGGTAATCCCCAATAATTTTCTGGACCTTGATTTACAGGAATTTCAGGTGCATACCAAGCTACAATTGTTTTTTCTTTTGGTTTTTCAATTTGATCCATAAAGTTTGTTTTTGTTGAACTTGTTGAATCTTTTTTTATGTCATTTTCGCCTTTGTTACCTCTAAATCTAAAACTTCTAAAATCTGAATCTGAAACCGGAATTACAGTTGTCGCTTTAAAACAAGTATAATTACCTATTTGTCTTGTTTCGTTTTCCATTTTCCAATTGAAATTAGTTAAAGTGTCTTTAATCAAAAATTGCTTCCCAAAAACCTCTTTATCTACAACATATCTTTTTTCTTTTACATTTTTAAAATTAGTTCCACCATTTCCTGTCATGCTCATCATCATTCGCGCCCCTTGATTACTTTGACCAGGCGCATCTAATTTTTCTTCTTCTTTGTAGATTGATGTAGTTTTATCAAAATTTAAAACATAGGTTCTCTCAAACATTTTTTTCAAACGTTCTTCCATGTTTTTTTGCATTTCTGGAGTAATGTCATTGCGTTTAGGCATGTTTTTCATCATTTCAGCAGTACTTGTTTTAGATTCGTAAACTGCCATTCCTTGAAAGTTTTGAGCGTCAACAGAAACTGTTAAAACACTAGCAAAAATGATATAAAATACTTTTTTCATTATAGTAAAATTTGTTTCTATATTAAAAGACTAACAAAAGCGTTATTTGTTACAATAATTTATGCATTTTAAGAGCTAAAATAGTACTTTTAGACTTTATAAAGTTAAAATGGATTAAATAGATGCCTAAATTTTTTACTTATTTTTTGTTATTCCTTAACTTTTTTTGCTTTTCACAAGAAGTAATTCATTCAACTGTAATAGATTCCGTTCATTTTGAGGCAAATCAATTTATTGGAACTGATGCTTATAAAAATTATTATTTCATCAAAAAAAACACTTTAGTAAAAGTTGGCAATAACAAAAATACTTCTTATCAAAATTTAACTTTAGGTAAATTAACCTTTGTAGACATTCAAAACCCACTGCAAATAGTATTATTTTACAAAGACTTTAATACAATTGTATTATTAGACAATCAACTAAATGAAACTACACAATTAGATGGAAACAACTTTAGTTTAATATGGGAAAATGTTGGACTGTCAAGACAAAATTCCTTGTGGTTTTTCGACTCAATCTCAATGAAATTTGGTTTATTTAATTTAATTGAAAACAAGTTTCAACTCATCTCAAATCCACTAAACGAAAAAATAAAATTAACTCGTTCAAGCTACAATAATTTCTACTGGCTCAATGAAGAAAATGAACTTTTTAGTATTAATTATTTTGGCAAAATAAATTCTTACGAAAAAATTCCAGACGCCGAAAATTATGAAATAATTAGTCAAAATGATTATTTATACATGAAAAATCAAAAAATTTTCTATTTCTCTAACAATAAAACATATGAAATTGTTGTTGATAAAAATACCTTTTCAAATTTTTGTTATAAAGATGGAATTTTGTCTATTTTTACCAACAACTTTGTTATTAATTATAAAATAAAATTACCATAATGCATATTGCTGTTGCTGGAAATATTGGTGCTGGAAAAACAACCCTTACTAGGCTTTTAGCCAAACATTTTAAGTGGGAAGCACATTTTGAAGACGTTGTAGACAACCCTTATTTAGATGACTTTTACAATCAAATGGAGCGTTGGAGTTTTAATCTTCAAATTTACTTCTTGAATAGTCGTTTTAGACAAGTTCTTCAAATTAGAGAAACGGGAAAAACAACTATTCAAGATAGAACCATTTATGAAGATGCACATATTTTTGCTCCTAATTTGCATACTATGGGCTTAATGACGAACAGAGATTTCAATAATTACATTTCATTATTTGAGTTAATGGAAGATTTAGTTGGTGCTCCTGATTTGTTAATTTACTTAAGAAGTTCGATACCTAATTTAGTAAGCCAAATTCATAAAAGAGGTCGCGATTATGAAAATAGTATTTCTATTGACTATTTAAGCCGCTTAAATGAGCGCTATGAAGCTTGGATTCAAACTTATGATAAAGGAAAATTATTAATTATAGATGTAGACAACATTAATTTTGTTGATAATCCTGAAGATTTAGGAAATATTATTAACAGAATTGATGCAGAAATAAACGGTTTATTCTAATGATTTTAACCATTATAGCCGCAGCGGCAGAAAACAATGCTCTTGGAAAAGACAATGATTTAGTTTGGCATTTACCCGATGATTTTAAGCGTTTTAAAACTTTAACTTCTGGACATTACATTGTTATGGGGCGTAAAACTTTTGAAAGTTTTCCAAAACCATTACCTAATAGAACACATGTAATAATTACTCGCCAAAAAGATTATATAGTTCCTGAAGGATGTATTGTAGTTGACACTATTGAAAAAGCTATAAATTCTTGCCCAGAAAATGAAGAAGTTTTTATTATTGGTGGTGGCGAAATCTATAAACAATCAATAAATATTGCCAATAAAATTGAGCTCACTCGAGTTCATACTGAAGTTGAAGCTGATACTTTTTTCCCTGAAATAGATGAAAATAACTGGAAATTAATTGAAGAAGAATATCATCCTAAAGACGAAAAACATCAATTTAACTTTACATACTTAACTTACATAAGAAAGTAATTTTAAGTATAACTTAAATAGTTGTATTTTTGCCTATCAAAAAAAATAAAATGTCAAAAAATATTACGCCATATAAAGACTCTTCTCTTGGTAAGAAAGAACAAGTAGCTAAAATGTTTGATACTATTTCGGGAAACTACGACGGATTAAACCGCGTAATTTCATTTGGAATTGATGTAAAATGGCGTAAAAAAGTTTTGAAATTAGTTGCAGCTAAAAACCCAAAAACTGTTCTTGATATTGCTACAGGAACCGGGGATTTAGCCATATTAATGACCAATACTTCTGCTGAGAAAATAGTAGGTTTAGACATTTCGGCTGGAATGCTAGAAGTTGGGAAAAAGAAAATCAAAGAAAAAGAATTAGATTCCAAAATTGAAATGGTATTAGGAGATAGCGAAAACATTCCTTTTCCAGACAATCATTTTGATGCCATAACTGTTGCTTTTGGAGTTAGAAATTTTGAAACTTTAGAAAAAGGTTTAGCCGAAATTTTAAGAGTTTTGAAACCTAACGGAATTTTTGTAATCTTAGAAACATCTGTTCCTACTAAGTTTCCTTATAAACAAGGTTATGCTTTTTATACTAGTTATATTTTACCAGTTATTGGAAAATTATTTTCTAAAGACAAAGTTGCTTATAAATATTTATCAGATTCAGCAAATGAATTTCCTTTTGGTGAAGCCTTAAACAATATTTTAAGAAAAGTTGGGTTTATAGAAGTAAAGCATTTACCACAAACTTTTGGAGTGGCAACTATTTATCATGCTTCAAAAAAATAACATGAAGAAGATTTTATTCCTATTATTACTATCATCATCTGCGTTTGCCCAATTTGGTTTATTTGGCAAAGATCCGCTTATAAACAAAGAAAACTTCGACAAACAAAGAGTTCATTGGGGATATTATCTTGGATTTAATAATTTAGATTTCAAATTCGATTATTTGTCGGTTACCAAAGATATTGAAGTACAATCTCAAATTGGTTTCAACGTAGGATTAATAGGTAATTTACGTTTAACTAATCATTTAGATTTCCGTTTTGAACCTGGACTTTATATTACACAACGCAACCTTACTTTTCCAAATTTTACAGAAGAAAAAGATGCCTTAAGAGAGGTAAAATCTACTTATATATTTTTTCCAGCGTTATTAAAATTTTCTGCAAAAAGAACTGGAAATATAAAGCCTTATTTAATTGGCGGATTATCTACAGCCCTTAACATGGGTAGTAATTCCGATGCTAAAGACGATAATTACAGCCAAAGATTTAGAATGACAAAATGGTCTTCTTTTTACGAAGTTGGTGTTGGCGTTGATATTTATTTTGAATATTTCAAATTTTCTCCATCTATTAGAGGTGTATTTAGTACAAGAGATGAGTTAATTCGTGACAATGATCCAAACAGTCCATGGACAGGAAACGTAGGTAGTATGCAAACTAGAGGCTTTTTTATAAATTTTGCATTTCATTAATTCCGTCTAAATTCACTTAGAATAATTGCTGTAGCTGTAGCAACATTCAGACTTTCTGTAGCTTGAAGTTTTCCAAACCTAGGAATTGATATTTTATTTTTTGCAATTTTTTCAATTTCAACTGAGATGCCATTAGCTTCATTTCCCATTACTATTATACCTTCTTTAGGCAGCTCTTTTTTATAAATATTCTCTCCATCCATAAAAGTTCCAAAAACTGGCAAAGAAGTAGTTTTTAAAATTTCTACAATATTTCCATAAATAACATTTACTCTAGAAATTGAACCCATAGTTGCCTGCACTACTTTTGGATTATAAACATTAACAGTTTCTTCAGAGCATAAAAGTGTTTCTATTCCAAACCAATCGCATAAACGAATAATTGTTCCTAAATTTCCTGGATCGCGAATATCATCTAAAGCGACAATCAATCCATTTAATTCATTTACTTTTGGTGGCTCGGCAATTTTGAAAACAGCCAAACAATCTGTTGCAGTAGTTAAAGCGCTTATTTTTTTAATTTCAGCTTCAGTAATTTGATTTACTTTCTTATTATCAACGTTTTTAAAGTTTAAAACTCCAACGCAAAACAGCCATTCTAATTCAAAATTTGGCAATAATTCTTCAATAACTTTTTTACCTTCAGCAATAAATAATTGATGCTGTTTTCTATATTTTTTTTGAGATAAACTCGTTATTATTTTAATTTGATTTTTACTTAGCATAAAAGTTGTATTTTTGACTAACTATAATGATTGTCTTGAGAAATTTTTTACCAAAAATAGCAATACTATTTCTATTTGTAGCACTTTATTCTTCTTGTACTTCTACAAAGAAAGTTCCAGAAGACAAACAACTACTTACCAAAAATATAATTTCTGTAAATGATACCATTATAAAAAATGAAAAAATTGAAAGTTTACTTTATCAAAAGAAGAATAGTTCAATTCTTGGTTTTCCATTACGATTAAATCTTTACAATTTAGCAAAAGAAAATGCCGATAGCTCATATTATGCTTGGTTAGATCGGAAACCAAATAGAAGAAAAAATTTAGCAAAGTTATTATCTGAAAAACAAGTTGATCGATTAAGTCAATCATTCTTTGTTTCCGGTTTAAGTAGTTTCTTAAAAAGAACTGGTGAACCACCTGTTATTATCGATTCTAAAAAAGCAGATAAATCGACAAGTAAATTAAAAAGTTACTATACTTATTACAAAGGTTTTTTTGACGTTGAAGTAAAAAACAAAATAGATTCTACTGGACATAAAAAAGGTAAAATAACGTACACCATAAATACTGGAAAAGCTTATACTTTAGACACCCTTTCAAGAGAAATTGAAACCCCTAAACTAGATAGTTTATATGCGACAATTGAAAAGAGATCTTTACTGAAAAAAGGCGATGTTTTTAACCTCGAAAATTTTGATAATGAAAGAGCTCGCATTACTAATTATTTCAGAAATAATGGGGTTTATCATTTTCAAGTTAACAATGTTGGTTATGACATTTACGACACTTTAAATCCGCATAAAACTTATAAATTAAATGTGATTACGCGAATAGAAAACAGAAGTGTTAAAAAAGGAGACACTATTGTAAAAGACCCTTTTAAAATTTTTAAGATTAGCCAAGTCAACATTTTTACAAACGGTTCAAAAAGAAACAATATAGCCGTTAATGATAGTGTTAACTTTAGAGATTACACCATTTATAGTAACGGAAAATTAAATTATAAACCGAAAGCATTAACAGATGCGGTTTTTATAAACAAAGGTGATTTATTTAGCGACGATAAACGAAAACTAACCTCAACCGCAATCAACAATTTAAAAGTCTTCAACTTCCCTACAATTGAATATGTTGAAGATACAATTAATGGAAAAGAAAATTTAATTGCCAATGTTTATTTGGTTCCAAGAAAAAAATACAGTTGGTCGCCTTACATAGATTTTACCCATTCTAACATACAAGATTTTGGTATAACTGGCGGTATGGGATTCACTTTTAGAAATTTATTTAAGGGTGCCGAAATTCTAGAAATTTCTGGTAAGGGTAATATTGGATCTTCACAAGATTTAGCGAATCCAAACAATACTTTCTTCAATATTTCGGAATACGGTGGAACCGTAAAATTAAGTTTCCCAAGAATATTCTTTCCAGTAAAAACTACCTCTATAATAAAAAAGGAAATGTTTCCTTCAACTCAAATAAATGTTGGTTTTGCTATTCAAAATAATATTGGTCTCGACAAGCAAAGTTTATCTGGAGGCATTAATTATAATTGGTCGACTACAAATAATAGAAATCATTATAAGTTTGAATTAATTGGAATTAATTACGTTAGGAATTTAAATGTCGCCAATTATTTTAATGTTTATGAAAACTCATATAGCAGATTGAATTTTATTGCCGATACTTATAATACCAATCCTGATAACGTAAACACAAATGGAGATTTAACACAAACAGGAGCGATTAATTTTATGCAAGAAGTTTTAAACAATCAAACTTCTTTAAATCAAAATGATGAAGAATTTAAATCTGTTTCGAGTATTTACGAGAGATATTTAAGGCTAATTGAAGACAACCTTATTGTTTCATCAAGTTTTACATTCAACAGATCAACAAAATTTGGATTAACTGACAGAAATTATTACAACTTCAGGGCAAAAATAGAATCGGCTGGTAATTTATTGTCATTAATTGGTGGAACCGTTAAAAAAGAAGACGGTACAAGCGCATCAGGAAACAAAACATTATTTGGCATTGAGTATGCACAATATGTCAAGGGAGAAGTAGAATATGTAAAACATTGGAATTTAGGTAAAAAAAATAGCTTTGCTATGAGAACTTTTGGTGGAATTGCAGTTCCATATGGCAATGGCTCCTCAATTCCTTTCTCACGAAGTTATTTTGCTGGTGGTTCAAATGACAACCGTGGTTGGCAAGCATATAGTTTAGGCCCTGGAAAAAGCGGAAGTTTATTCGATTTTAATGAAGCCAATATGAAATTAAGTTTAAGTACCGAATTTAGATACAATATTTTAGGCCAATTAAACGGAGCACTTTTTACCGATATTGGAAACATTTGGAATATTTTCGACAATGTAGAAGACACCAATTATACTTTTAACGGATTAGAATCCTTTAAAGATTTAGCCGTAGGTTCTGGTATAGGCTTTAGATACGACTTTAATTATTTTATTTTCCGTCTCGATTTTGGTTACAAAATGTATAATCCTGCCAAGATTGAAGGAGATCGATGGTTTAAAGATGTTAGTTTAGCAAAAACAGTTCTAAATTTTGGTATTAATTATCCTTTCTAATTTTTTAAATTCTTATTTTTGCTAACTAAACACCAAAAACAATTTACTATGAGTCATAATATAAAACCGGGCGTTGCTACTGGAGATCAAGTTCAAGAAATATTTAATTATGCAAAGGCAAAAGGTTTTGCTTTACCTGCTGTAAATGTTGTTGGGTCTAGTACTATTAACGGCGTTTTGGAAACTGCTGCAAAATTAAAAGCACCAGTTATTATTCAGTTTTCAAATGGTGGAGCTCAATTTAATGCTGGAAAAGGATTAAGTAACGAAAATCAAAGAGCTGCAATTTTAGGTGCTGTTGCAGGTGCTAAACATATTCATACTCTTGCAGAAGCGTATGGCGCAACAGTAATTTTACATACTGACCACTGTGCAAAAAATTTATTACCATGGATTGATGGTTTATTAGATGCTTCAGAAAAACATTTTGCCGAAACAGGAAAATCACTATTCAGTTCACACATGATTGATTTATCTGAAGAGCCTTTAGCTGAAAATATTGAAATTTCTAAAAAATATTTAGAAAGAATGAGCAAAATAGGCATGACTCTAGAAATTGAATTAGGCATTACAGGAGGAGAAGAAGATGGTGTTGACAATTCTGACGTTGACAGTTCTAAACTTTACACACAACCAGAAGAGGTTGCCTTTGCTTATGAGGAATTAATGAAAGTAAGTCCTAAATTTACTATCGCAGCTGCTTTCGGAAACGTTCATGGTGTTTATAAACCTGGAAACGTAAAATTAACTCCAAAAATTTTAAAAAACTCTCAAGAATACGTTCAAAACAAATATAACACTAGTGCAAACCCTGTTGACTTTGTTTTCCATGGTGGTTCTGGTTCTACTTTAGAAGAAATTAGAGAAGCCATCTCATACGGCGTAATTAAAATGAATATCGATACCGATTTACAATTTGCTTTTACAGAAGGTATTCGTGATTATATGACAGAAAAAATAGATTATTTAAGAACACAAATTGGTAATCCAGAAGGTTCTGACAGTCCAAACAAAAAACATTACGATCCAAGAGTTTGGGTTCGCAAAGGAGAAGTAACTTTTAATCAAAGATTAGAACAAGCTTTTGCTGATTTAAACAACGTAAATACTTTATAAGTTTATTGTTTATAGTACAATTTTAAAACCAAAAACTATAAACCATTAACAATAAAACAAGAAACAAATTATGGCTTGGTTTAAAAGAAAAGAAAAGGGAATTACTACACCAACTGAAGAGAAAAAAGATGTTCCTAAAGGCCTTTGGTACAAATCGCCAACAGGAAAAATTATTGATACAGAAGAATTAGCAAAAAACCTTTGGGTAAGTCCTGAAGATGATTTTCATGTAAGAATTGGAAGTGCTGAATATTTCCAAATTTTATTTGATGATAACAAATTCAAAGAATTAGATGCTAAAATGACATCTAAAGATCCTTTAAAATTTGAGGACACTAAAAAATACAACGAGCGTTTAAAAGAAGTAATGGCGAAAACTAATTTAAAAGATGCTGTTAGAACGGGAGTTGGGAAATCTAAAGGAAAAGATTTAGTTGTTGCTTGTATGGATTTTGCTTTCATTGGTGGTTCAATGGGTGCTGTTGTAGGTGAAAAAATTGCAAGAGCTATTGATTATGCTATTGAACATAAAGTTCCTTTTGTAATGATTTCTAAATCTGGTGGAGCTCGTATGATGGAAGCTGCTTATTCGTTAATGCAGTTAGCTAAAACTTCTGCAAAATTAGCACAATTAGCTGAAGCTAAAATTCCTTACATTTCTTTATGTACTGATCCAACAACTGGAGGAACTACTGCATCTTATGCCATGTTAGGAGATATTAATATTGGAGAACCTGGAGCTTTAATTGGTTTTGCTGGCCCGCGTGTTGTAAAAGACACAACTGGAAAAGATTTACCTGATGGTTTCCAAACTTCAGAATTCTTATTAGAGCACGGTTTCTTAGACTTTATTGTGCATAGAAAAGAATTAAAAGATAGAATTAACTTGTATATCGACTTAATCGAAAACAACGAAATTAGATCATAAAAAAATCCCGCTTTTTGCGGGATTTTCTTTTTTTAAAATTTTGCTCTAACACCAACAATAAAATTTCTTCCCGGCGCAACTAAGCCTGAGCTATATGGTCGGTAACGTTGATCGGTAATATTTTCTAAGCCTGCTGTTACATTAAACGTTTTATTAAACTTGTAATCTGTTTTTAAATTTAAGGTGTACCAACTTGGAGAATACGGATTTCCATTACCGTCAATCGCATAAATTTCTGGTTTGCCTCTCTCTTCTTCTGGCAAGTCTTCATAATCTTTCTTCGCACTAAATTGCGAATATAATTGCAATTCTAATTTTTCATGAGTAAAAGTTAATCGGCTTACACCAAAAAATGGAGCTGCATGTCTAGATGGACTTTTTTCTCCATTATCTAATTCCTCTTCACCTTTTTGAAAATTCAAATCTGTTGAAAATACAAAATTTCTAGAAAGCTTCGCTTTCACACCAAATTGAACTCCATAAACAGTTGCTTTTGCAGCATTTTGTATGGCTTGCACCTGACTTAATTCACCATCATACATAATTTCACTAGAACCGTTTAATGTGTAATCTCTTCGTACTAAAGCATCTTCTAGCCAAGTATAATAAGTAGATAAATCTAATTTAAAATTAGAACCAAATGCTTTTGCTATATTAAAATCTACATTATATGCATATTCCGCTTTTAAATTTGGATTTGGAACAACAACTGAACCCGGTTCCGAATCGAAAACTTTACCTACATCGTCAACATTTGGCGATCGAAAAGCTGTTGAAACATTTGAGCTTAAAACCCAAGAATTTGAAGGTTTGTACACAACACCAAAACTTCCGGTTAACGCACCATCATTTAATTTAGCTTCAGTAAATGGAAATGGATAAAATGTTGTATCAAACTCCGCATTTAAAATATATTGATTGTATCGTAATCCTGCAGAAAGTAAGACTCTATTATTTATTGTATATTGATCATTTACATAAACACCAATTGATTGCCAATCGGCTTGTGGATATCGAGCTGGACCTTCAACTTGAACTCCTGTTGTAATATCTTCATCAATTCCTTCAGAGTTTACTTTATCAAAAACATATTCTACTCCATAGAATAATTTGTTCTTGGTTCCAATTTTTTTATTAAAATCGATATTGAACGAATAAGCATCTACTTTTTCAATTCTTATTTCTCTATTTACGTTATTCAAATTTCTACTAATTCGACTTTCTTCAAAATTTTGATAAGCCAAACGCATAGTCATTTCATCATATAAATTTCCTTTAACAAAATTTGAAATTTCTAAAACATTCATCATCCATTTTTGGGGGCCATAATCGAATTGCGCATAACGTGGTAAACCATTTCTCATTCTTAAATGTCTATCGTAACGAGAATAATCGGATGTTTCTGAATAATGAAACCCGTATTGAAAATCCCATTTTTCATTAGGTGCAAAACGCACTTTTTGCGTAACATTATATTGTGTGTAAGCCGAAGGTTTTTGAACCAAGGCATTTTCATTGGTTAAAACCTCATCGGAACCGTCAAAATTTGGAACCACATAATACGTTTTAAGATATTCATTTGGACCATGAGTTCCCATACGCAAATCTCCAAAATCATTATAACTAATACTTGTGTAGGAAGCCCATTTTTTCCATCCTAATTGCACGTCAAAGTGCCCGGTTTTTTCATCGTTTGCAGAAGAAAATCTCGAAAAAACATTTCCAGAAACACTTGTATTTTCATCAGCAGAAAACTTTGGTTTTACAGTTTGAAAACTCATAACTCCTCCTATTGCATCACTTCCGTAAATAACCGAATTTGGACCAAAAAGCACTTCAACATTCTCCATTGCAAAACCATCTAAAGAAATTACATTTTGAATATTTCCACCTCGAAAAATTGCGGTATTCATTCGAACTCCGTCTACCGTGTACAACAAGCGATTTGTTGCAAAACCTCTTATCATAGGACTTCCGCCACCTTGTTGGCTTTTTTGTATAAAAACTTTGCCAGAAATGCCTAATAAATCGGCAGCTGTTTGTGGGTTTTGAAGCTCAATAGCTTCTGCCTTAATTGTAGTAATTTTGTAAGGTAAATCGTTTTTCTTTTGTTGCCATTTTGTAGCCGAAACGACAACCTCTTCAAGACTAGTTACTTTTATTGAATCTTGCTCGGTTTGAGAATATATAATACCACTCAACACAAACAAAATTATTGTGTAAATTCTTTTCATTTTTGTTAAATTTAATAATTAAAAAACTGCATTATCAAATGCACATAAACTATTTATTAAACAAAAATGGGCGGATGAATTTCAGTATTTTGAAACTGAAAAAAGTAATTATTAATATAAAAGGATTTAATTTTCGCTAATTTATAACGTTGATGAAAAACAACTAAATCAGCTTGATGAAAAAATAAAGATTTATAAAAATCGAGTACCAAATCATTTTTCAATTTCAAAGGCACATCATTATGATAAACATTTATAAGTAATGTTTTTAATCTTCTATTTAATTCTGTTTCTTCTTTATCTAACCAACAAAAAAACTGAACAGAATCATTCACTATCTCTTTTTTAACGATATCATACATCTTTCCATTAAATTCAAATTCTTTTGAATGTTCCCATTCTACTTTTTGATTAACTTCTTGATGATGAAATTTTAAAATTTGAAGTTCTTTTTTATCGATTCCAGCTATTATAGTTTGTTTTACTTCTTTTTTAATTACATATTTTCTATGTTGAAGCCAAGAAAAAGTAACAACTGCTGGCAACAACAGAACTATAAAAAGCAATAAACTAATAGCTCGAGTTTTCAATTAATTTTATTTTCGGCAAATTTAATAAAATATTACATTCCAGAGCGAATAGCTTCTACTGGATCCAGTTTTGACGCCGATATTGCAGGAATAATTCCTGAAACCAAACCAATAACAGCCGCTAATCCTGTTCCTAATAATATATTTTGTGTGCTTAGTACAAACTCAAAATCTAGAGCCGAACTCAAAATTAGAGCTATTATCCAAACTAAAAACATTCCAACAATTCCACCAATTACTGATAGTATTATAGCTTCAAATAAGAATTGAAAAAGTATAAACTTATTTTTGGCGCCCAATGCTTTTTGAATTCCAATTAAATTGGTTCTTTCTTTAACCGAAACAAACATAATATTCGCAATTCCAAATCCTCCAACAAGTAAAGAAAAACCACTTATAAGCCATCCTACAAGATTCATTTGCCCAATGATATTATCAATAAAATCTGTAAAACCAGATAAAACATTAAGAAAAAAATTATTGATTTCTCCTGGTTTTATACCTCTAAAAGTTCTCAATTTTTGTGCTAAATCTGCCTTAAACTCTTCAATATCTATTCCTTTTTCCGGCTTAATTAAAATTGCAGGAGTTAACATATCGCTATTATCACCATATAATCTTCTAATAAAGTTAACTGGAAAAAAAACAGCAACATCATTACTATCCCCAAACATACCCTCTCCTTGCTTTTTTAACACCCCTATGACAGTAAATTTTTGCCCGTATAATCTAATTTTTTTACCAATAGGCTCTGAATTTCCAAATAATCCTTCAGCTACTTCGCTTCCTATCACAATTACAGGATTTCCTGAATTTGACTCCGCTTCATTAAAATAACGGCCTTTTTCTACTTTAATAGGCTCAATATCAATAAATTCGTAAGTTGAAGGTTTTACTCTAATAGAACTTACTGTTTTGTCTCCATACTTAATATTTTCGTTTTTAGTGAACATGTTGAATGACATTTTATCAATACCATTCAATGACCTTCTTAAATATTCATATTCTTCATAGGTAACATCAGGGAATTGTTCGCGTTTCCAACGAGGAACATCCGATGGACCAAAAGAAAAACGAATTAAGTATATAGTATTCATATCCATATCACTTAAATCTTCTTTGATTTTTTTATCCATAGAATCTACTGCTGCTAAGACTGCAATAATGGAAAAAATACCAATTGTAACACCCAAAAGCGACAAAAAAGTCCGTAGCTTATTTGTCCGCAAAGCATTTAATGCAAAACCAAAACTTTCTTTAAGTAATCGAAGATATAAAAGCATGATAGTAAATTCTTACTATAAGTAGAAACATTCAAAAAATTGTTACAATTTACAGAAACAAATTTTAGTTTTCATTGGTAACTTTTAAAACTATAATTACTTTTGCAGCTCAAATAAAAACAACACAATGACTACAACAAAAAACATCAAATCTGCATTAATTTCAGTATTTGACAAAACTGGTTTAGAGCCAATAGTTAAAGCACTTCATCAAAATCAAGTAACTATTTATTCAACAGGCGGAACTGAAGCTTTTATTAAAGGTTTAGGCATTCCTGTTGTACCAGTAGAAACTGTTACTGATTACCCTTCGATTTTAGGAGGTCGTGTTAAAACCTTACATCCAAAAATTTTTGGTGGTATTTTGAACAGACAAGATAATGAAAGTGATGTACAACAAATGGAAGAATTCAATATTCCACAAATAGATTTGGTTATTGTTGATTTGTATCCGTTTGAAAAAACAGTTGCTTCTGGAGCTAGTGAAACTGATATTATTGAGAAAATTGATATTGGAGGGATTTCATTAATACGTGCAGCTGCTAAAAATTTTAAAGACACTGTAATTGTAGCGTCTGTTGAACAATATACCGAATTTTTAAATTATTATACAGAAGAAAACGGAGCTACAACTATTGAACAAAGAAGAGTTTTAGCTACTAAAGCTTTTCATGTTTCTTCTAACTATGATACCGCTATTTTTAATTATTTCAATACTGACGAAACTTACTATAAAGCAAGTGTAGCAAACGGTCAAACATTACGTTACGGAGAAAATCCACATCAAAAAGGATTTTTCTTTGGAGATTTTGATGCAATGTTTACAAAATTAAATGGAAAAGAGTTATCTTATAATAACTTACTTGATGTTGATGCTGCCGTAAATTTAATGAATGAATTTAAAAGCGATTCGCCTACGTTTGCTATTTTGAAACACAACAATGCTTGCGGAATTGCGACAAGAAACTCTATGAAAGAAGCTTATATTGATGCTTTAGCTGGCGACCCAACATCTGCTTTTGGTGGAGTCCTAATTGCAAATGGAAATATTGATTTAGCAACTGCAGAAGAAATTCATAGCTTGTTTTGTGAAGTAATTATTGCACCATCATTTGATGAAAATGCAGTTCAATTATTAGTAGAAAAGAAAAACAGAATTATTTTAGTAATAAAGGAAATAGAACTACCAAAAAAACAAGTAAGAACATGTTTAAATGGAGTTTTAATTCAAGAAAAAGATAATATTACAGACAATAAAGAACTCCTAAAAACCGTTACAAAAACAGAACCTACTAATCAAGAAATTGAAGATTTGTTATTTGCTTCTAAAATTTGTAAACACACCAAATCTAACACAATTGTTTTAGCAAAAAACAAACAACTTTGTGCTTCTGGAACTGGTCAAACATCAAGAGTAGACGCGTTAAGACAAGCAATTGAAAAAGCAAATGCCTTTAATTTCGATTTAAAAGGTGCTGTTATGGCTAGCGATGCATTTTTTCCATTTCCTGACTGTGTTGAAATAGCAGATAATGCAGGAATAAAAGCTGTTATTCAACCTGGTGGTTCTATAAAAGACGAATTGAGTATAAACTATTGTGATGAACACAACATGAGTATGGTATTTACTGGTGTTCGTCATTTTAAACATTAATTTTTTTAAAAGGTTTATTTTTTGTAATTTGTAACCAAACTTTATGAATTAGTACGATCAGTATATCGTTAATTTGTTTAATTTTGTGAGTTCATTTTTGTAGATTATAAACCTTTATAAACCCTTTATAAAAGCGTATGGGATTTTTTGATTTTATGACCGAGGATATTGCAATTGACCTTGGTACTGCTAACACCTTAATCATTCACAACGACAAAGTTGTAATCGATAGCCCATCTATCGTAGCTAGAGATCGTATTACGGGAAAAATTATTGCCGTAGGTAAAGAAGCAAACATGATGCAAGGTAAAACACATGAAAACATAAAAACGATACGCCCTCTAAAAGACGGAGTTATTGCAGACTTTGATGCATCTGAAAAAATGCTTCAAATGTTCATCAAAAGTATTCCAGCTTTAAAAAAGAAATTATTTACACCAGCGCTAAGACTAGTAATTTGTATTCCTTCGGGGATTACAGAAGTGGAAATGCGTGCGGTAAAAGAATCTGCAGAACGTGTAAATGGTAAAGAAGTTTACTTAATTCACGAACCAATGGCTGCCGCTATCGGAATTGGCGTTGATATTATGCAACCAAAAGGAAACATGATTGTTGACATTGGAGGTGGTACTACAGAAATTGCCGTAATTGCACTTGGCGGTATTGTTTGTGATAAATCAGTTAAAATTGCAGGTGACGTTTTTACAAATGATATTATTTATTATATGAGAACGCAACACAATTTATTTGTGGGGGAAACAACTGCCGAAAAAATAAAAATACAAATTGGTGCTGCAACTGAAGATTTAGACAGCCCACCTGATGAAATGTCTGTTCAAGGTAGAGACTTATTAACTGGTAAACCAAAGCAAGTTGATGTTTCTTACCGCGAAATTGCAAAAGCTTTAGATAAATCTATACAAAGAATTGAAGATGCTGTAATGGAAACATTATCCCAAACACCTCCAGAATTAGCAGCTGATATTTACAATACAGGTATCTATCTTGCAGGTGGTGGTTCAATGCTAAGAGGATTAGATAAACGAATATCATTAAAAACCGACTTACCGGTTTATATCGCAGAAGATCCTTTAAGAGCTGTAGTAAGAGGAACAGGAATTGCTCTTAAAAACTTAAACAAATACAAAAGTATCCTTATAAAATAAAGCAATAGTCCATGCAGCAAATAATAAATTTTTTAGTAAAAAACAGCTATCGATTGCTGTTTTTGCTGCTTTTGGGCATTAGCTTAATTCTTACCATAAAATCACATTCTTATCATAGAAGTGAATATATAAATTCAGCAAATGCTCTAAGCGGTGGAATTTACAAGAAAGTAAATGAAGCAGAGGAGTATTTAAGTTTGAAAGAAAAAAACGCACAATTGGCCGAAGAAAATGCACGATTAAAAGAAGTGCTTTTTAACAAAAAAGACACCTTACTAAATTCTAAAACATCATTTTCTACAGAAACTGATATATTTTCGGTTAAAAAAGCAAAGGTCATAAAAAACAAATTCAATACACGAGAAAATTACCTTACGTTAAATATTGGTTCCAAAGACAGTATAAAAACTGACATGGGCGTAATTAATGACAAAGGAATTGTTGGGATAATTGAAAAAACTAGTACTAATTACTCTACAGTTTTAAGTATTTTAAATACTAAATCTAGAATTAACGCAAAAATCAAAAATTCTAATCATTTTGGTTCACTTATTTGGGATGGAAAAAATGTAGGATACGCTCAATTAATCGATGTTCCGCGATTAGCATCCTTGAAAAAAGGAGACTCAATTGTAACGGGTTCTGAGTCTGAAATTTTTCCTGAAAACATTCCTATTGGAAAAATCGATAAAGTTTACGTAGATACTAAAACTAATTACTATACAATTAATGTACGTCTTTTTAATGATATGACTGCACTTGGTTATGTATATATAATTGAAAACAAACACAAAAAAGAAAAAGAAAAATTAGAAACCAAACAAACTGACAAATAATTGAATACACAAGTTTTAAATATATTTCGATTTTTAATTTTGTTGATATTACAAATATTGTTATTCAACAACATTAACTTGTTTGGCTACATCAATCCTTATCCATACATTTTATTTATTTTACTATTTCCAGTTAATGGAAACCGATTTAGTTTGTTATTTTTCAGTTTTTTATTAGGCTTATTAGTTGATGCTTTTTCCGAATCTGGTGGTGTACATGCTTTTGCTTCTACAATTCTGGCATTTGTGAGGCCTAACTTATTCCGTTTTTCCTTTGGATTAAGTTATGAATATCAAACTATAAAAATAGCAGAAAATTTATCGCCCGAAAGAATTACATTTATCCTTTTAGCCGTTTTTATACATCATATTTGCTTGTTTTTCTTAGAAGCATTTCGATTCGATTTGTTCTTCGACGTGATATTAAAAACTCTATACACGAGTATTTTTACTTTAATCATTTGTTTATTAATTATTTATTTAATAAAACCTAGTAAGCGATGAGAAAGTTACTCTTACCCATAATAATAGTAGTAGGTGCTTTAATACTCATTAGTCGTTTCTTTTATTTACAAGTAATAGATGAAACCTATAAATTAAAAGCCGAAAATATTGCCATTAAAAAAGTTTACGACTTCCCTGAAAGAGGTTATATTTATGATAGAAATGGAAAATTATTAGTTGCAAACCAACCATCTTATGATATTATGGTTGTACCTGCAGAAATAAAAAACATTGACACCCTTGAATTTTGTAAACTACTTGGTATTTCAAAAGAATATTTTGATAAAAAAATTGCTAAGGCAATAGTTTACAGTAGAAGATTACCATCTGTATTCATCTCACAGTTAAATAAAAGAGAATATGCTGCTTTTCAAGAAAAAGAAAGAAAATTTGAAGGTTTCTACACTCAAAAAAGGGCATTAAGAGATTATCAAGTAAATTATGGAGCCAATATTTTCGGTTTTATAACTCAAGCAAGTGAATTTGAAATTGAAAAAAATCCTTATTACAACAGTGGTGATTTAATTGGAAAACAAGGTGTTGAAAAACAATATGAAGAAATTTTAAGAGGAATAAAAGGTGTTAAATATTTATTGAGGGACAAACACAATAAAATTATTGGGCCATATAAAGAAGGTAAATTTGACACAATTGCACAACAAGGAAAAGACTTGGTTTTAACTATTGATGGTGAACTACAAAAATATGGGACCGAATTAATGGTTAATAAAAGAGGCGGAATTGTAGCAATAGAGCCTAGTTCAGGAGAAATTTTAGCGCTAATTTCTATGCCAACCTACGATCCAGCTTTACTAGTCGGTAGAAAAAGATCTGAAAATTACACAAAACTATATTACGATTCTATTGCAAAACCACTTTACGACAGAGG
Source organism: Flavobacteriaceae bacterium (assembly GCA_014763515.1). GTDB lineage: Bacteria > Bacteroidota > Bacteroidia > Flavobacteriales > Flavobacteriaceae > Flavobacterium. Next base: position 3,996 of record JACXVH010000003.1, on the reverse strand, counting down.
TTTATTGGCACAATATCCTCCAGGATCACCTTTTAAAATTGTAACTGGATTAATTGGTTTACAAGAAGAAGTTATTAACGAAGAAACTAGTTTTGTGTGTCATCATGGGTTTTATTATGGAAGAGGTGCATTCATGAAATGTCACGATGCTGGCGTTTCTAAACTAAATAATGGAATTTATCAATCATGTAATACCTATTTTGCAAATGTTTACAAAAGAACGATTGATAAGTACAAAAACCCAAGTGTGAGTGTCGATAAATGGTCTACAAATGTAAAAAGTTTTGGATTAGGCCAGTTTTTAGGAACCGATATGCCAATTGGAGCTAAAGGACTAGTTCCAACTTCTAAAACATATGAAAGAGCTTATCCTAATGGAGGCTGGAGAAGTACAACCATTATATCTAACTCCATTGGTCAAGGTGAAGTTTTAACAACACCAATTCAATTAGCAAATATGATGGCTGCAGTTGCTAATAAGGGATATTACTACACCCCTCACATTGTAAAAGAAATTAAAGGTGAAAAATTAGATAAAAAATTTGTTACCAAACATCAAACTACAATTGATGAAAAATATTTTGATCCTGTAATTAAAGGTCTCGCTGATGTATATAATAAAGGAACAGCTGCTTCATTAAAAGTTGACAGTTTACAAATATGTGGTAAAACGGGTACAGCAGAAAATAAAATTAGAGTAGCTGGAAAAACCTACCAATTAAAAGACCATTCTATATTTGTTGCCTTTGCGCCTGCCGATAATCCTAAAATTGCGATTGCTGTATTTGTTGAAAATGGTTATTGGGGAAATCGATGGGCTGGTCCTATTGCTACTCTAATGATCGAAAAATATGTAAAAGGAAAAATAACAAGAAAAGATTTAGAAAATAGAATGTTAAACGGAAGTTTGTTAGATGAATACAAAAAAATTGAAAATATCATTTATCAACGTGCTCCCGAACCAGTAAAAGATTCAATTAAGGCGGAAGCAATTAAAAACGAAGACGAAGAAGTAAACTAATGCGAAATCAAAGTGTAAATAGAAGTATCGACTGGTTAACACTATTCTTGTACATTATTCTTGTATGTATGGGATGGATGACTATTTATTCGGCGTCATTACCTGCTGAAGGTGCTTCTGTTTTTGATTTCAGCCAAAATTATGGCCGTCAAATGATTTTCATTTTCTTGAGTATTCCTTTAATTTTCATTTTACTTTTTATTGATGCAAAAATCTTTGAACGACTTTCTTTTGTCTTTTATGGACTAGGTATTTTTTTATTATTAGGGCTCTTTGTCTTTGGTGTTACAAAAAAAGGACAAACCAACTGGTATCAATTTGGTGGATTTGGCTTCCAACCTTCAGAGTTTGTGAAAACGGCAACAGCATTACTATTAGCTAAATACTTAAGTTATTCTCAAATTAATCTTAAACTTTGGAAACACCAATTAATCGCATTTGCCATAATTGGTTTACCTGTTTTATTAATTTTAATGCAACCCGATGCTGGTAGTGCTATGATATTTTTATCTTTAGTTTTTGTTTTGAACAGAGAAGGACTGCCGAGTTGGTATTTAATAGCTGGAGCAACAGCAATAGGTTTGTTTTTTGCAGCTTTGCTATTTAATCCATTATATATAATAATCATATTTACTGTTTTAGCAATACTACACTTTTTAAACAATAGAAAAATTTCAAGAAATCCATTTGTATATCTATTTGTTTTAGCAGTAGTCGCAGGTTTTGTTTACTCGGTAAACTTTGTTTATAATGAAGTATTAGAACCGCATCAAAAAGATAGAATCGACGTTTTAATTGGTGAGGAAGTCGATATGAAAAAAGAAGGATACAATTTAAATCAATCAATGATTGCAATTGGATCTGGTGGCTTATTAGGAAAAGGTTATTTAGAAGGAACTCAAACTAAGGGAGGATTTGTACCCGAACAACACACCGATTATATTTTTACAACAGTTGGCGAAGAATGGGGTTTTGTGGGCGCAAGTTTAGTTATTATACTATTTGTTACACTATTCTTAAGAATAATATACTTAGCTGAAAACCAAAAAACTAAATTTAGTCGTGTGTATGGTTACTGTGTAGCTACTTATTTATTTATTCACTTTTTTGTAAATATTGCGATGCTTGTAAAATTATTCCCTACAATTGGAGTACCGTTACCATTTTTCTCGTATGGAGGTTCAAGTTTATGGGCATTTACAATTATGCTATTTATTTTTATAAAACTAGACGCTAATAAAGTAAACGAATGGTAGTTTTAAAAACTCCATCCTTTATAATCTCCTTTAGATTCCAATTTATTTTCAAGTTCATCTTCTAGATTAGGAAAAAAATCAATTCCAGTCATTTTCTCAATTGTGTCAACAGGCACTACAAACTCATACAAAGGTTTGTCTGAATCTTTATGTGGAACTAAAAAACCAATCATACGTGACTTGTCTTTTGCAAGCAAAACTTTATAAAAATATTTAGGTACTGCTACATTTTCAAAACCGATTGTTTCTAAATTTTCAGAAAGAACGCCAGCAGTAACCACATAAATACCATCATATTTTTTTGCCCAATAACGTACTTTTTGTTCTAATCTGTTCCAAACGCCACTATTAAACTCATAAGTTTGAGGCGAAATATTCGAAGTTAAAAAAGTTTCTTCATAATCCTTATAACTTCCTCTTCTATCTCCTGCTGGACATAAATGTCCTTTATTATAACCTGAGTTTTTATAATTTTTCCAATGTGCCGAACCTGTTACTACAGCTTCATCAATTTCAAAAAAAGGACGATCAAAGTTAGTATCTTTAATATCTGAAGGTTCTAAACTATAAGCAACCCATTCTGCTTGTTCGTAATCTTCTACATAAGATAATGTGTACGTAGCATGTTTATAAATAGCATTTGAAGTTGATGTTGGTAAAAAATCAAATTCAGTTATATCTTCAGTTTCTACAGGCGTTTTTTCAGTTGTCTCATCAACACTATCAACAAGTGCTTCATCAATCTGTTTACATGAAACTACAAATAATAAAAAAACAAAAAAAGAATAAAATTTCATTATTTTGGCATACATTTAGCTGTTACTTCGTAAAATTAATTAAAACACATGAATATGAAAACTTATTTGGCAGCTTTTGCCTTATTGTTAACGGTAAATTTAGGATTTTCTCAAGAAATTGTTTCTGATTCTCTTATAGCAAAACAAAATCAAGAAAAACTAGAAAAGGAAAGAAAAGAATTAGAAGAAAAACACAATGAAGCTTTAGAAAAAGCAGAAAAAGAAAGAAAAAAAATAGAAAAGGAACGCGATAAAGCAGAAAAGGAAAGAAAGAAAATTGAAAAAGAACAAAAAAAGCTAGAAAAAGCAAATGATAATGTTGAGAAATTAAACAAAAAAATTAAATCGCAACATAAAGATATTGCACAGCAAAAAGAAAAATTAGAAAAACTAGAACGCAAAGGAAAACTTTCTCCAGAAGATAAAATTAAAATGAATGAGAAAATACTCAAAAAAGAAAAACAACTTAACGATTTACATAAAGATTTAGATAAAGCAGAAAAAAAATTACGCAAACTGCATTAAATTTAACAAAATGTACAGAAAATCTGTATCCAACTTAGCTAAGAAACATCTTAATTTTGATACAGGTTAATAGCAGTAATTTTATTTCTTATCAAGAACATTTAGCTCCGCAAACTTCTTCGCGGAGCTTTTTGTTTTTAGAAAGTTTTTAAAAATATTCATATTGCAAAGGTGCTTTTTTTAATTTGTGAAGATAAAATAAATAAACCCGACAGGTTTTAACAACCTGACAGGGCTAAAATTGTGCTATCGTTGCGGTGAAAAATTCGAGCGGTCGGGTGGGGTAGGTTATTGTTTTAGACACTATCCTAAAAAGTGTGTAAGTTAAAAATAATGGGGTTTGACTTTTTAATTAAAGTTGAACCCTTTTTTCAAAAATAGTTAAGAACTGATTAAG
>JACXVH010000177.1 GCA_014763515.1 Flavobacteriaceae bacterium | reverse complement strand
ATAATCTTTTCTTTAACGAGTTTATTTTTTGCTTTTACAGTTAGTTTGTTTTCTCTAAGGTTAATATCTTCTACTTTTAAGCGACACACCTCTATTGGACGTAAGAAATTGTACGACACAAATTTTATAAAGAGTAATAGATTTGGATCGTTCTCTTTTAAATATTCTAATATACGTTCCAGTTTAAAATCCGAATACGTTTTGTTTCGTTTAGGTGGTGCTTTTATTACTTTTATTTTCGATATAAAATTAGAAGGAATTATTCCATTATCCTCAAAAACTTGAAACAATGTACTAATATCGGTTCTAGTGTTATTTCGATTTCGTGGAGAAGATGAAAGTAACACTTCGTTAAGATAATCAAGTACAATGGTTTTATCTACTGAGGTAATAAATCGATGTGTAAAACCTCTACCCTCTAAATATTTTTCAAATCGTTTAATTCTAGATTTAAAACGAATAAATGAGTTTTCAGAAATAGAACTCTTTTTTATATTTAATCCAAAATTAAAAGCGTCTTTAACCGACATCGTTTCTTTTTTCGATTCATCATTTTCGTATGGGTTATAGCCTTCTTTTAAAATTCTGGAAAGATTTCTACGATAGGTTTCCAAAATCTCTAATCGTTCCCCTTTGGTTTTATAATAATTAACGCCACCTTTAATGAAAGGTTGTTTTTCTAAAAGTCCAGTTTTGGGATTGCGAAAAGAAAAATACACAAACCACTCTTTTTTAAGGGAGTTTTCTTGTTCTTCTTTGGTGTATTTGTGCCAAGTAGCCACATTTAGACCACCTGTATAGATCTTAGGTTCGGAATATTTTCGTTTTGGCTTCAATCATAAAAAAACGGCTTTGAAAAGTATTCAAAACCGTTAATTTACTGACCTTTAAGGTCTTTTTATACTTAGTAGCGGGAACAGGACTCGAACCTGTGACCTTCGGGTTATGAGCCCGACGAGCTACCTACTGCTCTATCCCGCGCTGTTTCGAGTGCAAATATACAATCTTTTTTTTAAATACAAAAAAATAGCCTTAAAAATGAAAAAGTAATTCGAATTACGTAAATTTGAAAGTAATTAATGACATGATACATGAAATCAAAACTTACGCTTAAACAAATTGCTAAAGAACTAGGTGTTTCAATATCAACTGTTTCGAAAGCATTAAACGATAGCCCAGAAATTGGAACAGCTACTAAAGAGAAAGTTATTGAATTTGCAAAACTAAATAACTTTAAACCGAATGCTTTAGCTAAAAACCTTAAAAATCAAAAAACCTATACCATTGGCGTAATTTTACCGAATATCCTAAATCCATTTTTTGCAAAAGTATTTAAAGGTATTGAAGAAGAAGCAACTAAAAAAGGGTATAATGTAGTAACAGCAATTTCAAATGAATCACGTCAAAAAGAAGCTTTAATGCTTGATATTTTAAACAATGGACTAATTGATGGTTTTATTCTTTCATTAGCTGAAGAAACCCAAGAAAAAGGAGATTTTTTTCACCTAAATGAAGTTATGAAAAGTGGTACGCCTGTAGTTTTATTTGATCGTGTTTCTGAAAGTATAAAATGTGACAAAGTCATTGTTGACGACTACGAATCAGCTATTGACGCTACAAACCATTTACTTAAAACAACTAATAAAAAAATTGCTCTAATATCTACAATTGATAATTTAAGTGTTGGAAAATTGCGCTTTTCTGGCTACAAAAAAGCCCTAGAAGATGCTAAAATTGGAGTCGATGAAAGTTTCATAATAATTGATAATGATTTAGATTCGTTTGATGAAAAACTTGAACAATTAATTAAATCTAAAAAAATAGATGCAATTTTTGCAGTTGATGAATATGCTGCCACAAGCTGCCACAAAAAGGCAATAAAAAACGGAATTAAAATTCCAGATGAATTATCTATAATTGGTTTTGCAGATGGTGTTTTTTCTCGAAGATTAACACCTAGCCTTTCAACTGTAAGTCAACATGCACCACAAATTGGGGCGAAAACAGTAGAACTTTTAATTGCTAAAATTAATGAAAAAGACGAAACAGAACGTTACAAACATAAAACTGAAATTATTAAAACGGAACTTCGTCATCGAGAATCTACCAAAAAATAATTCATTGTAAAACCTATATTCTTAATGCTTTAAAAAATTATAAGATACTTAGTACTATATAAGCTATTTTAGCGTTCTATATGTCTTGCGATTTTAATGAAGCCCATAAAACTTTATACCATATTTTTGTTTCTACTACTTTTCTTAATTGGTAGTAAATCGTTTGCACAAAATAATGAAGAAACTGAAGACACCGCTAAAGTTTATAAAAATATCTACGATTTTTCTAATAAGTCCAAATTTTCAAAGTTTGTTTATGAATTGTTATTCGATAAAAACGCTTTAAAAAGAAAAACAACAAACTTTAAAAACAAAAGTACACCCATAATAAAACATGAAATTCATAGTGGTAAAATAATTCGAAATGTAACTGTAATAAGTTATGATCCTTTTGGGTATTCGGTTTCTGATTCTTTAAAAAAACCAGAAAAAAAAATTGAAAATTTTGGAAATTCAATTCATATAAAAACCAAAGAGTTTACCTTAAAAAACTTACTTCTATTTAAAGAAAAAGAAGCATATGATTCCTTAAAAGTCATAGAATCGGAACGTTTAATAAGACGACAACGCTACACAAGAAGAACTTTAATTGAAATACATCCTACAAGCTCTAGCGATTCTATTGACATTGTTCTAAAAGTTTTAGATTCTTGGAGTTTATTACCTAATGGGAGTTTATCTACAAGTCAAGGCGAAGCTCGGTTAACGGAAAGAAATATTTTAGGTCTTGGACATCAAATTAGTGGTTTATATAAATATAGATTTGATGATAATGAAAAAACCATTTCAAGTAGATATTTAATTAATAATATAAAAAACACCTTCTTATCGGTTGAATTTGGTTATGATAATGATTTTGATAAAAACAGTCAACGCACAATAGAATTAAAAAGAGAATTTTATTCCCCAATTACAAAGTGGGCTTTTGGAGTAAGCTTTCAAAACAAAACCCAAAAATATAATTTTTATCAAATCATTCCTGATAGTACTTTAGTAGAAGATACAAAATCGGAATATGAAGATTACTGGATAGGAAGATCGTTTAAAATTTTTAATGATAACTCTTATAAAAATCGTACAACTCGACTCATTACTTCTATAACTTATAACAAAAAAATATTTAAACAGAAACCTGAAGATTTTGTCGATTTGTATGATTATTATTCAAACGAAAAAAATGTAATAGGATTAATAGGAATTTCTTCTCGTCAATATTATCAAGATAAATTTCTTTTTAACTATGATATCGTAGAAGATATTCCTTATGGTAGAACATTGGCTTTAACCATCGGAAATCAAGAAAAATTTAATACAAACCGACTGTATTTAGGAACTAAAATGGCTTATGGAAAAAAATATAGTTTTGGATATTTAAGTAGTTCTGCAGAATTTGGTTCCTTTTTTAGAAATAGAAAATCAGAACAATCGGCTTTTCGATTTGAACTCAACTATTTTACCGATTTAATTCCTTTAGGAAAATGGAGTATGCGCCAATTCATAAAACCAACATATATTTTAGGAAACAACCGTTTAAATTCTGAGAAAGATTTACTTACATTAAGTGAAAATATGGGAATTCAAGGTTTTAACAGTCCTATTACTGGAAACCAAAAATGGGTTTTAAATTTACAAACACAAACTTATTCTCCAGGTAGTTGGCACGGCTTCAGGTTTAGCCCATATTTCAACGCAACTTTTGGTTCATTAATAAATAGAGACACAGCTTTTTTAAACACTAAAATTTATTCTAAATTTAGTATAGGATTATTACTAAATAACGATTATTTAGTATTTAACAGTTTTCAAATTTCATTTTCATATTATCCTTCTATACCTTTTGAAGGAACTAATGTTTTAAAAACCAATTCGTTTGAAAACACTGATTTATCAATTTCTGATTTCCAAGTAAGCAAACCCACTTACATTAAATACGAATAAATTAAATATCGTTTAGTGTAATCAATTTACATTTTAAAGCATACACAACAACTCCAATAATATTTTTAGAATTCGTTTTTTCAATAATATGGCGTCTGTGCGCTTCAACAGTTCTGTGTGCAATATTAAGTTCGTCAGCCATTTCTTTACTACTTAACTCTTTTGCTGCTAATTTATTTCTCTCGAAGTTAATTGTACGCTATCTTCCATGTAAGATATTGTAGATTCGTTTGCCTTTTTCTCCCATAATAAAGCTTCACGCAAAACTGAACCAAGTTCATTACCAAAATAATAACCTTTACCCATTGTGCATTATAAAAAAAGTTGCTCAAATCATTAAAAATGATTAAATTGTATTGACTTTCAAACAATTACAATAATGAGCAACCTTGAAGCAAGTTACA
>JACXVH010000176.1 GCA_014763515.1 Flavobacteriaceae bacterium | reverse complement strand
ATAAGACTGTGTAAAATTTAAAATTAAACAAAAAAATAATGGGGTTTTAAAACCCCATTATTTTTTCTACTTACACAGTTTATGTTATAGTACCTTTTTTTTCATAGTTGCTTTTCGTATAGAAAAGCGGTTCATAGTTTTCAATCGAAAATCCTTGTTTTTTAAGCAAGGATTTTTTTATTTTTGATCAAATTATATTTATGTTTTTACGAATTGAAACTATCCTACCAAAAAAACTAATTGGTTTTTCAACTCCAACGACTCTAGCTGATGATAAAACTTTTTTCATTTGGAATAAACTAATGCCAAGATTGAAAGAAACAAAAAACTTAGTTTCTGCTGATTTATATTCTGTACAGATTTACAATTTTGATTCATTTCAAAACTTTAGCCCTGCAACCGAATTCACAAAATGTGCCTTTGTAGAAGTGAAAAATTTCGATTTTGTTCCTAAACAATTTGAAACTTTTGAACTACCCGCAGGAGAATATGCTGTATTTCTTCATAAAGGAACTTCAGAAGATTTCGCTAAAACCTCTCAATATATATTTGCAGAATGGTTACCAAATAGCGAATTTGAATTAGACGATAGACCGCATTTTGCAGTAATGAGAGATTTATACTTTGGCCACGAAAACCCGAACTCTCAAGAAGAAATTTGGATTCCCATTAAATAAAATTAATCTAAAACTCTATTAATTTGCACAAAACGTTTCGCATAATAAGGCTCTTTAATAGACGAAATAATAACCCCAGATGATGTAGAGGAATGAATAAACTTAATTTCATCGCCATTAACTTCAGTTATCATACCAACATGACTTATCGTTTTTCTTCTATTTGTAGCAAAAAATATTAAATCGCCTTTTTGAGCTTGTCTTTTTTTAACTTTTGAACCTATAGTTGCTTGACTTCCAGAACTTCTAGGCAAATTAAAATCAATTTCTTTAAAAGTCGTACACATTAAGCCTGAACAATCAAAACCTGCAGAAGTTGTTCCTCCACTTCTATATCGAGTTCCTAAATATTGTGATGCTTTTTCGATTAACAAATCGGCTTTTGATAAGGCAGAAGAATTTATTTCTTTAATATCTGAAATTTCATCTTCATTCACTGCAACAACTTCAACAACTTCATTATCTACAGCAATTCCTTTCTTTATTACTAATTGATAATTTGCTGGCAAAGTTTTACCCATCGAAGGATTTAAGTCTTTAATGTTCTGAATTGTAGTTTGGTATTTATGAGCAATTTTATAAAGTGTTTCACCTTCTTTTACAACGTGAATTAAATCTTGAGCTTGTGTATCATCTTCATATTCATTTGTAGTTTCTTCATCTACAACAACTTGAACAGAAATTTCTTTATTTTGTTCTTTTAAAAAGATTTTTTGTCCAACTTTTAAATCATTTGGTTCTAAATTACTGTTAAACTTTTTTATGTTATTTACAGATATATTAAATTTCTTTGCTATTCCATAAAATGTATCTCCTTTTTGAACTTCATAACTTTCAGGATTATCTTTTGAAGTCGTAGATTTACCGTTTGGAATCTTTAGTATAGCATTAATTTGCAGTGCTTTATCCTTAACTTTTGGGTTTAATTTGAAGATATCAGATTCTGCAACATTATATTTTTTTGCAATAGAATATAAAGTTTCACCTTTTTCAACTTTGTGCTTCTTAAAATTTTGAGCACTTACAGAATAAAAACTAATTATTAAAATGAAAAATAAAAACTTCAATTTCCCCATAATATTCCCTTTCTTAAAAACGAGTGCAATATAAGTATTGTTCTTCTAAAAATTAGTCTTTGAAAAAAATTTAAGTTTGAATTAATAAAAAACCGCCATTCGGCGGTTTCTCTACATTACAACGGAATATTTCCGTGTTTACGTTTTGGTGTATCCACTACTTTATTTTCTAAAATACTGAATGCTTTTAATAATTTTCTACGCGTTTGATTTGGTAAAATTACCTCATCAATAAATCCGCGTTTTGCAGCACTATATGGATTTGCAAATAACTCAGCATATTCTGCTTCTTTTTCTGCTAATTTAGCAGCTGGATCAGCAGCTTCGCTAATTTCCTTTTTAAAGATAATTTCAGAGGCTCCTTTTGCACCCATTACTGCAATTTCAGCTGTTGGCCAAGCAAAGTTAAAATCAGCACCAATATGTTTTGAGTTCATTACGTCATACGCTCCACCATACGCTTTACGTGTAATTACAGTCACTCTTGGCACTGTAGCTTCGCTGAATGCGTATAATAATTTAGCACCATGTGTAATAATCCCGTTCCATTCTTGGTCGGTTCCTGGTAAGAAACCTGGAACATCTTCTAAAACTAATAACGGAATATTAAATGCATCACAAAAACGCACAAAACGCGCACCTTTAATCGAACTGTTTACGTCTAAACATCCAGCTAAAACCATAGGTTGGTTCGCCACAATACCGATACTTCTTCCTCCTAAACGAGCAAAACCTACAATAATATTTTCGGCAAAGTTTTTATGTACTTCAAAGAAACTGTCTTCATCGATAATTCCTTTAATAACATCGTGCATATCATAAGGTTTGTTCGCATTATCGGGAACAATAGTGTTTAATACTGTTCGTAATTCTTCTCCAAGTTCATAAGGTTGTTTAGGAGTTGTTTCACGATTATTTTGAGGCATGTAGCTCAATAATTTCTTAATATCTTCAAGACATTCTACACCATTTGGAGAAGTGATATGCGCCACACCTGATTTTGTAGAATGAGTACTTGCTCCACCCAACTCTTCAGAAGTAACTTCTTCGTTAGTAACCGTTTTTACAACGTTTGGTCCAGTAACGAACATATAACTATTATTTTCAACCATTATTGTAAAGTCCGTCATCGCTGGAGAATAAACTGCACCACCAGCGCATGGTCCCATAATAGCGGAAATTTGCGGAATTACTCCAGAAGCTTGTACATTTCGGTAGAAAATATCAGCATAACCACCAAGCGAACGAACTCCTTCTTGAATACGAGCTCCACCAGAATCGTTTAAACCAATCATTGGTATTCCGGTTTTTAAAGCCATATCCATAACCTTACAAATCTTTTCTGCATGCGTTTCTGATAACGAACCTCCAAAAACCGTAAAATCTTGTGCAAAAACGTAAACTGGTCGTCCATTAATTGTTCCATAACCCGTTACTACTCCATCACCATAATACGATTCTTTTTCCATTCCGAAATCGGTAGTACGATGCGTAACTAACATTCCCATTTCTTCAAAAGAACCTTCGTCTAATAGATATTCAACGCGTTCTCTCGCTGTTAGTTTTTTCTTTTCATGATGCTTAGCAATACGCTTTTCTCCTCCACCTAACTTTGCTAAAGCAATTTTATCTTGTAATGATTTAATTTTATCTTCCATATTTTTCAGATGAAAGAAGAAAGAAAAAAGAGAAAAGATTTACAACTTTTAATCTCTCGCTTCTTGCTTCTTGTTTCTTTTATCTTAATTGGGTAAACGAACTAATTTTTGGTCTTCTAAATATTGTTTTAAAGCTACTAAAGCAGCAATTTCAGCTTCTTTATTTTGTGCTTCTTTAAGAATTTCGCTATCGTAATATTTCTTTACGAAATT
>JACXVH010000175.1 GCA_014763515.1 Flavobacteriaceae bacterium | reverse complement strand
AAGTTGGGTAATCAATTCGGTTAAAAATCACAATAAAGATAAAAAGCGTGTGAAAGAAGTAATCCAGTTTGTAAAAGATAAAAACGGATTACATTATGCGGAACAGAAAATGGTTCAGTTCCAACAAGAAGCGTTACAGTTAATTCAAAACTTCCCACAATCACCATACAAAGAATCTCTAACTTTAATGGTAAATTACGTAATCGAACGTAAGAAATAAGTTAATTTGTCAATAAAAAAATAGGGCATTTTTATTCGTTGACACATTGATATATTGAAAAATTGACATATTTTTTAATTATCATACAACCATTTTAAAATCATTCTCGTCTTTACTAATAGAAGGCGAAATTCTAAATTCAGAATTCTAATTTCTTGAATGAAAGTAATTAATTTACATAAAGACGAAAATTCTATAATTCAGCAAGCGATTGAAAATAATCGTCAGGCGCAACATAGCTTGTATGAAAAATATTCGCCAAAAATGTTAAGTGTGTGTCGTTTTTACATAAAGGATTTGCATCATGCGGAAGATGTAATGATTACCGCTTTCATGAAAGTTTTTACCAATTTAAAGAGTTTTGAACGAAAAGGAAATTTTGAAGGTTGGATTCGTAGAATTATGGTAAATGAATGTATCGATTTTATTCGCGTTAAAAAAAATATTTTTAAAATAGATGAAATTGAAGATTATAATCATCAAGAATTAGATTTGGTTACAGAAATGCACGAATTTTCTATTGATGACATTCAATTTATGATTGATAATTTGCCCGATGGATGTAAAACTGTGTTTAACCTTTATGCCATTGAAGGGTTTAAACATCAAGAAATAGCCGAAATACTAAAAATTTCTGAAGGAACATCCAAATCGCAACTAGCTCACGCTAGGAAACTATTGCAAAACCAAATTAACCAACTTAATGCTGCTGAAAATGGAACAAAATAAATTTGAACAACAATTAAAAGAGAAGTTGGAAGGAAGAGTAATTGAACCTTCAGCTAAATCTTGGGATCGATTAGATGCAATGCTAAGTGTCAAAGAAAAACCTAAAAAGAAATCTTTTCTATGGTATTACGTGGCAGCTTCGTTTTTTTTTGCTTTTGGAATTATCTATTGGATTGAAAGTCAAGGTTCAAATGAAGAAATAGTGAAAGAAAATACAGTTGTAATTTCACCCGAAAGTGATATATTGAAAATAGACAAACAAGAGAATTCAACTGAAACTAAAGTTGAAACATTAGACTTAATTAAAGAAGTAAAATCAAATCATAATTCAGTCATTGTTCAAAATAAAGTTGGAAAGGAAACCAAAAGAGAAGATAGAAATGTAAAAATTCTTCAAAAAAATGAAGTTTTTGAAAACAATTTGGTAGAACCTTTTGCCAATAACCCAGAACCTAAAACCCACAAATTTGTTTCGCCTGAAAAATTATTGGCTTCTGTAGAAAATAATCAAGGGAGTATTACAATAGCAAATTCAAGTACAACAAAAAAAGCAGTAAACGTTAATGCAAATTCACTTTTGTCTTCTGTGGAAAATGAAATTAAAGAAGAATATCGAGAAACCACTTTTGATAAATTAAAGAGAAAATTTGAACAAGCAAAAACAGCAGTAGCAAATAGAAATTACGAATAATCATCAATATGTTTTTATCATGTTAAGCTTGTCTAAACATTTAAAAACCAAAATCAAATCATTTAAAAATCGAACAGTTATGCAAAAAATTATTCTTTACACAGTAATTGTGCTTTTAAGTTTTATAACAAATCTTAATGCACAAGAAACAGATTCAATAAAGGTTCAAAAAGAAACTTTTGAACAAAGAGCACGAAAAATCGCTAATAAAATTGAATTTGTAACCAAATCAGAAAAACAAGCTTTAAAAGAAAAAGTAGAAGCTATTGATTTGCAATTAGAAAAAGGTCAAATTTCTAAAGAAGAGGCTAGTCGATTAAAACAAGAAGAAGCGCAAAAAAGTGCCATTAAAATCGATACTGCAATTGCAAATTATAACGAAGAACTTCAAGAATTAATTCAACAAAAAGTAAATGGCGAAGTTGCCTCAGTTGAAGGAAGTGAGCAAAAAGGAGGAACAATGATTGCGATAGGCGGAAGTGGAAATGATTCAATTGGTAAGAATAGAACTGAAATTAACATTGGATCATTAAAAGTTTACCACGGTGAAGAAGATAAAATAAAAAGACTTTCAAAAAGAACAACCTCACAATTTGTATTTGCTTTTGGATTAAATAACATCATTACCGAAAATGAAAGCTTAAACGAATCTGATTATAAAGTTTGGGGTTCTCATTTCTACGAATGGGGATTAACATTAAATTCTAGAATATTTAAAAATCATAATTTATTACATGCAAAATATGGTTTGTCTTTAATGTATAATAATTTACGTCCAACAGATAATCGTTATTTTGTGAAAAACGGAGATGTAACAGAACTTCAAGACGGATTTACAAATTTCAATGAATCGCGTTTCAGAAATGTATATTTAACAGCTCCAGTTCATTTAGAATTTGATTTTACGCCGAAAAAAACTGATAAGGATGGAAATTCTTACTTCCGTACACATCAATCATTCCGTTTAGGAATTGGTGGATATGCAGGAGTTCGTATCAAATCGAAACAAATTTTAAAATACGAAGAAGACGATCAAAAAGTTAAAGTAAAACAAAAAGGAGATTTCAACGTTAATGATTTTAACTACGGATTAAGTGCTTACATTGGTTACGGGCAATTGAGTTTATATGCTAAATATGATATCAATCCGTTGTTTAAAAACAATGCTGTAGATCAAAATAATGTTTCATTAGGTTTACGTTTCGATTTCAATTAAAAATTTTGGGTTAGGTTTCATACTAAAACCTACAAGGATATTTTTTTCCTTGTAGGTTTTTTTGTGGAACTTTGTATCTTTGACTTCTGCCAAATTCTTAAAAAATTGATTACACAAAACACCATTGATGCTGTTTTTGAAACCGCCCGAGTAGAGGAGGTTATTGGCGATTTTGTGCAATTGAAGCGTGCCGGAAGTAACTTAAAAGGTTTGAGTCCGTTTGTAAACGAAAAATCTCCTTCCTTTATGGTGTCTCCTGTAAAACAAATTTGGAAAGATTTTAGTTCCGGAAAAGGAGGAAATGTAGTTACTTTTTTAATGGAACACGAACATTTTAGCTATCCCGAAGCTATTCGATATTTGGCAAAAAAATATAATATTGAAATTGAAGAAACCGAGCAAACTTCTGAAGAAAATGCACTTGCAAATGAAAAAGAGAGTATGTATTTGGTATCCGAATTTGCAAGTAAGTATTTTCAAAATGTATTATTAAATACAGAAGAGGGAAAAGCAATAGGTCTAACTTATTTTAAAGAACGTGGTTTTACAAACGAAACAATTAAAAAATTTAATTTAGGTTATTCTCCCGATGTTTGGGATGCTTTTACAAGCGAAGCACTTGGTAAAGGTTATAAATTAGAGTTTTTAGATAAAACCGGATTAACTATTGTAAAAGAAGAAAAGCAATTCGACCGATTTAAAGGTCGTGTTATGTTTCCTATTCAAAGCATGAGCGGTAGAGTTTTAGGTTTTGGCGGACGCATTTTAACCAATGATAAAAAAGC
>JACXVH010000174.1 GCA_014763515.1 Flavobacteriaceae bacterium | reverse complement strand
TGTAAAGATCCTAATGTATCACCTTTTAATAAACCTACTTTCATTACCTTGAGTGTGGAAGATTTAGATAAAAAATTTGCGTTATGATGAGAATGACTGATATGGTTAAGCATTTGCTTATCATTAATATTATATTCTTTATAGGAAGTTATGCAGTTCCTCAAGCAAAAGAACTTTTAACAATGTATTATTTTGAAAGTGATAAATTTCGCTTTTGGCAACCTATTTCAAGTATGTTCATGCATGGCGGAGTAGGTCATATCTTTTTTAATATGTTTGCTTTAGTGACTTTTGGTAGTACACTTGAACAATTTTGGGGGAGTAAAAAGTTCTTGTTTTTTTACATTTCTTGTGGATTAGGAGCAGCTTTATTGCATAATTTGTTTACTTATTATGAATTGCATACCATTTTAGCCGATTTAAGTTCAATGAATATTTCAAGTGCAGATTTACATGAAATGTTGAATAAAAATATGTCGGATGGAGCATATTATAAAAGTGAACTTTTAATACCCCAAATTCAAGATTTATTAGAAAAATATAAATTTACTAATGAGCAATTTGAAACTCTTTTTAATGCTGCTTGTGTAAATCAATCGGGTTCTTTAGGAGCTTCTGGTGCAATATATGGTTTATTGGTAGCGTTTGCATTTATGTTTCCTAATGCCGAGTTAATGTTACTATTCTTGCCAGTACCAGTAAAAGCTAAATATTTTGTACCTGGTTTATTGTTAATTGATTTATATTTAGGTTTAAACGGAAATCCACTTTTTGGTGGCAGTACAGGTATTGCACATTTTGCCCATTTAGGAGGTGCTTTGTTTGGTTTTATTATGATGTGGTATTGGAAGAAAAATCAGTTCGGTAATAACCGTTGGGATAGATAATTTAGTAAACAGTCACAGTGTTCATTTGATAGTTTTTTTGTCATTCTGAACGAAGTGAAGAATCTAATAATACAAAAAAATGCCAATTTTAGACGATTTAAAATTTCAATACAAAACAGGAGGAATAGCACAAAAGTTGATATTCCTTAATGTGGCGTTGTATATTATTTCATTGCCTTTGTTTTATAATTTTTCGTATAAAACTTTTTTTTACCCTAGTTGGCTGGCATTGTCATCATCGGTAACAGTTTTTGGTACAAATCCTTGGACAGTATTTACCTATATGTTCTTACATGCTGGATTTCTACATTTATTATTTAACATGATGGTGCTTCACTTTGCTGGAAGGTTATTTGCTACTTTTTTTACCGATAGGCAAATGCTTGGTTTGTATATTCTTACTGGAATATTTTCGGGTTTAGTGTATGTAGGAGTTTATTCTGCGCTTGGGATTTCAACAAAACTAGTTGGAGCAAGTGGTGCTATAATGGGCGTTTTAATTGCTACTGCTGTTTATGCACCTTACATGGAATTGCGATTGGCTTTAATTGGAAGAGTAAAATTATGGCAAGTTGCACTAGTTTTATTATTATTCGATTTGGTACAATTACCAATTGAAAATAGTGGTGGACATTTAGCGCATTTAGCAGGAGCTTTATTTGGCTTTATCTATATTAAAACATTACAAAGAGGATTTGATTTATCAAAACCAATTTCTATATTGCAGGACTTTTTCGAAGATTTGCAAAAACCTAAGAAAAAGAAGCCCCCATTTAAAGCTGTTCATAAGAATAGCAACATAAATACTACTAATACTAATTTTAATAAAGACATCAATCAAAAGAAAATTGATGATATTTTAGATAAAATTAGTCAGTCTGGTTATGATAGTCTAACAAAAGAGGAGAAGGAGTTTTTGTTTAAAGCGGGTAAATAAATGCGAGAAGAATCGTTTATAAGTAAAGTTGTTTTTTTCTTTAATAAGGTTTTGGCTTTATTAACGTTTCTTGCTTATATATTACCTTTTTTAGCACCTAAGTTTTTTCCGTTTTTAAGTGTACTTACGCTTTTAATGCCTTTATTTTTGATATTAAACTTTGCTTTTTTTGCTTTATGGGCATTACAATTAAAAAGAAAAATGTTATTATCAGGAATGGTTTTGTTTTTCGGAATTACCTTTATTAATAAATTTTATAAGTTCTCAGAAAATAATTTACCTTCAGAAACGAATGATATTACTTTAATGAGTTACAATGTAAGATTGTTTAACTTATATGAATGGTTGCCAGCAAAAGATGTTCCAGAGCAAATTACAGAAGTAATTCAAGATTATAATCCTGATATTTTGTGTTTACAAGAATATTCTCCAAACGACCGGGTAAGATTGCGTAATTTTCCGTATAAATTTGTTGAAGTTAAAGGAGGAAAAAATAAATATGGTCAAGCTATTTATTCCAAATTTGAAATTATCAATAAAGGCGAGATTGATTTTCCGAATTCTTCTAATAATGTAATTTTTGCTGATATTGTCAATAAAAAAGATACGATTCGTGTTTATAGCATGCATTTACAATCTATAAAAATTAGTACCGATATTCATGAAAATATTGATGAAAATAAATCGAAATTTATCTTTAAACGAATAAGTGAAGCATTTAGCGAACAACAATTGCAAGCTGAAATGATTAAAGAGCATTATCAAAATTGTTCCTATCCGAAAATTATTTGTGGCGACATGAATAATAGTGCTTTTTCTTATGTTTACAGAACTATTAAAGGTGAAATGAAAGATGCTTTTGAAACTTCAGGTAAAGGTTTCGGAAAGTCGTATAATTTCGATTTTTATCCAGCACGTATCGATTATATTTTTACCGATAATCAATTTAAAATTAAAGAGTTTAAAAATGATATTAAAGTAAAATTAAGCGATCATTTTCCTATTTATACAAGAGTCAACTTAAGTAATAACTAAGACTAAAATTTTAGCTGTTGGTTTTTTAAATAATCTTTTGCATACCTACCTTCATTAAAAAGTAAATCGAGAATACTTAAATTTGGTATAAAGCCATGTTTTTCTTCGAAAACCTGTGTATATTCTTCATTTAGAAAAGTATCTTTTTTACCATTAGCTAAATAACGAAAATCATTTTGGTCTTGAATTTCGTGAAAGTATTCATTGGTTTTGCTAAAAGGTAAATCAACACCCAAACATTCGTTTACAATTTCAAAAATTTGGAAATTTAAATCCATCATAAATTCGTGTTTCTTTTCAAAAATCGGACGAAAATCATCTTCAAAATATTCAAAGAAAGGAGACGTTCTATAAGCAGCTTCTAGTGATTTAAAATGATTTTTTTGCCAACCAAATGCATTTTCTATGCGAACATCTTTAAACTTTTGTCTTTCGTTTTTTGAATGTTTTACCGGAATGTTTAGCATTTGCAATCCATTCGGGCTGTATATATACATTCGATTACGATTGGTTTGTTTTTGAAAATTATCTTCCACTTCAAAAGTGATTTCTTTAGCTTGTACCATAGCTGCGTAATGACTAATAGAGGGGAAGTATGTAGGGTGTAAAATTATTTGTTTCATTTGTTTTTATTTGTTTCAAGTTGTTTTTGTTTAAGGTTCAATTTAAAACTTGAAACCTGAAACTTGTAACAAAAAAATCTACGCATTTTTGCTCTTCTTTTTCTTCCAAAAATATTCACCAACGAAATAAAGTGCTAATAATACTAAGAAGTATTTAAAATATGATTT
>JACXVH010000173.1 GCA_014763515.1 Flavobacteriaceae bacterium | reverse complement strand
CAAGACAATCAATCCTTTTCAAAAAAAGGAGTTTTAAGAGGACTTCATTATCAATGTGGAGAACATGCTCAAGCAAAATTAGTTCGTGTTCTTCAGGGAGAAGTTTTAGATGTTGCGGTTGATTTAAGACCAAATTCTGAAACATATGGTCAATATGAAGCCGTTTTACTTTCAAGTGAAAATCAAAAGCAGTTTTTTGTTCCAAGAGGTTTTGCTCACGGATTTTTAGTATTAAGCGAAACAGCAACTTTCTTTTATAAATGCGATAATTTCTATAATAAAGAAAGTGAAGGTGGAGTTTTGTATAATGACTCTTCAATAAATATTGATTGGAATTTTCAAGAATCAGAATTGATTATTTCCGAAAAAGATAAAGTATTACCTACATTAGAAAACGCTAAAAAAGTATGGTAGTTTTAGTTACAGGAAGTAATGGACAATTAGGACAAGCTTTACAATCGGTTGCAGGAAATTATCCTTCAATCGATTTTGTGTTTTGTAATTCATCGCAATTAGATATTACAAATCTTGAACAATGTAGAGCGGTCTTTAATCAATTTAAGCCTAATTTCTGTATCAATGCAGCAGCATACACAGCTGTAGATAAAGCAGAGAATGAACCTGAAAAAGCTTTTGACATCAATACAAATGGTGCCGAAAATTTAGCTATCGTTTGTAAAGAATTAGATACGATTTTATTACACATTTCCACCGATTTTGTATTTGATGCACATTTTTTAAACGGAAGTGCTTATTATGATAGGGAATTGCGATTACCTTTAAAAAGCAAATTAGGACTTCTAGAAACCGACGTTCCTTTTCCAGCGGGAGTTTATGGTTTAACAAAGTTACAAGGAGAGCAAGCTATTCAATCGACCTGGGAAAAACATTTTATTATCAGAACTTCTTGGATATATTCTGAATTTGGTAACAATTTTATGAAAACGATGTTGCGATTAGCTTCAGAAAGAGAGTCACTTTCTGTGGTTAAGGATCAAATTGGAACACCAACTTATGCTGTAGACTTAGCAAATGCTTTAATGAATATTATTAGTCATGCTGAGCTTGTCGAAGCATCTATATTCGGTATATACAATTTCAGCAATGAAGGCCAATGTTCTTGGTATGAATTTGCAAAAGAAATTTTTATCCGAAAAGAAATTAAAATAGATTTAAAACCAATTCCAACATCAGCTTATCCTACACCTGCAAAAAGACCAGGATATAGTGTTTTAGATAAAACCAAAATAAAAGCTATATTTGGTTTAACAATCAATAACTGGGAAGATAGTTTAAGTATTTGTCTTTCAAAAATATAGTTATGCGTAGAATTCTTTCTTCTTTATTTTTCTTTTATATCGGTTTGTTGCATTCGCAAGAAGATGACAAAAAAAACACCTCATACATTGACGCCCAAATTTTTAGAGGGAATGTTATAAAACATGCCGATTATGTTGGACATTTAATTTCAAATCATCCAGAAGGTGTTTTGCTGGGCTATAATTGGAAAACTTTTGGAAATAAAGAATGGGAACAAGCTTACAATTATCCTGATTATGGAATTTCATATCAGTATATAGATTTTAAAAATCCTTACATAGGAAATAATCATGCAATTGGCATTCATTATAATTTTTATTTTTTTAAAAGGCATTTAATGTTACGAATTTCTCAAGGAATAGGAATCACCTCTAATCCATACAACAAAGAAACAAATAATAAAAACAATGCATTTGGAACAAAAATTTTAGATAATAATTACTTCTTATTACAATATCAAAAGCAAAATATTATTGGACGATTTGGCTTGCAAGCTGGATTATTTTTAACACATTTTTCGAACGGAAGATTTAAAGCGCCTAATAGCGGTATTAACACAGTTGCATTAAATGTGGGTGTAAATTATAATTTTAGCGAAGAAAAAAGTTTTATTAAAGATAGTTTACCTTCTAATACTTCTTATAGAGAACGAATAAAATACAACATTGCTTTTAGAACAGGTATTTCAGAGGGTTCTGTTGTAGGTTTAGGACAAAGACAGTTTTATCATATTGGGCTTTATGCCGATAAAAGAATTGGAAGGAAAAGTGCTTTACAGTTAGGGACAGATATTTTCTTCTCGAGATATTTAAAAGATTACATTAAATTTGTTTCGGTTGCTTTTCCAGAGGGAAATAGTCAACACACAAATCCTAATACTGATTATAAGCGTGTAGGTTTATTTGTGGGTCATGAATTGTTTATTAATAAACTGTCAATTGAAACCCAGTTAGGATATTATATTTATAAACCTTTTGATTATGAGATTGATATTTACCAGCGTATAGGTTTAAAATATTATGTATACAAGAAATGGTTTACTGGAGTTGGCTTAAAAGCACATGCTGGAAGAGCAGAAGCTATAGAAGCAACATTAGGAATTAGATTATAAATAGAAAATAGAGAAAAGAACAAAGAAGAAAGACTTTGTCTTGCTAAGTTTGACGGAGCATCTTATCAAATTTAATATGAACAAAATAATTTACATATTACTTTTAATAATTACTACTAGTTGTGGTATTTCTGAAGATTGTTTAAGCGGAAATGGTTCAAAAGTAACTGTATCTTATCCATTAGAAGGTTTCACAAAAATAAAAGTGTATACTGGAGTTGGATTAGTTGTAAAGGAAGGGCCAGCATATGAGGTAAAGATTGAAACGCGTTCAACCATTAAAGATAATATAGAAGTTAGTTTACAAGGAGAAATGTTGGTTGTTAAAGATAATTCTACATGTAACATTGCACGAGATTATGGAGTTACAACAGTTTATGTTACCATTCCAGATGGAACATTAAATCCTTTAATACAAGAATTAGAATTACATTCGAAAACCGAACAGAAAATTATTTCCGATGGTGTTTTACACGCACCTATAGTTCGATTGTTTTCCATAGGAGAAGATGGCGATGGTTCGGGTTCTAGCGATTTCCAAATTAATATTGAAAATAACGGGCAGTTTGTTGTAGAATGCAATACAATTTCTAATTTTTATGTAAATGGAAGTTGTAATGAAATGCTTCTAAATTTTTATTTTGATGATTGTCGTTTTTATGGAGAAAATTTTGAAGTACAAACTATAAAAATATTTCAAAGAGGTTCAAATGATATGATTGTAAAACCTATACAAAGAATAGAAGGTAAAATCCTTTCAACAGGAAATGTAATTTTAAAAAATAATCCGCCTGAAGTTGAGGTAGAGCAATTATTTACAGGACATTTAATTTACAATTAATGATGAATAAAACTAAAATAATATGTATTACGCCTGTATTTAACGATTGGGAAAGTTTTGAAATATTAGTTAAACAACTCAAGAAAATTCAAGATAGCAACAGTTTTAAAATTAAAATATTAGCTATTAATGATGGATCTACTGATGTTTATATAAAAGATAATCCAGAATTTGGATTAGACTTACAAATTGTTAATTTAAAAATAAATATTGGCCATCAAAGAGCAATTGGAGTTGGATTACAGTATGTGTTTAATGAAGAAAACGATTATGATTATGTTGTTGTAATGGATAGCGACGGAGAAGACAAACCCGAACATATTGTAGAGCTTTTGAACATATTGTAGAGCTTTTTAGCAAAGCAGAAGAAGAAAAATCTAAGAAAATAATTTTTGCTCAAAGGAAGAAACGTACAGAATCATTTGTTTTTAGAATAGGTTATTTTTTTTACAAAGCAATTTTTAAATTTCTAACGGGTCAAACTATTAATTTTGGAAATTATAGTATAATTCCTAAACAATTACTTAGTAAAGTAGTGCACCAAGGTAATTTATGGAACCATTATTCGGGAGGAATTATTCAAGCTAAAATTCCTTATGATAAAGTACTTTTAGATAGAGGTAAGCGTTATAGAGGACAATCTAAAATGAATTTCAATAATTTAGTACTGCATGGTTTAAGTTCTATTTCGGTTTATTTTGATTTATTATCAGTAAGAATTTTGAAATTATCACTTTATGGAATTGCTATTTGTTTAGTTGCGGTTTTTTATATTTTGTACCAAAAATTATTTACAAGCAATGCTATACCAGGCTGGGCTTCAAGTCTTATTTTAATTATTTCTGGAATTATTTTACAATTGTTTTCGGTAACTCTTATTGTGTTATTGCTACAATTAAGTTCAAGAAAAAACATTCAGGCTCCAAATACAAAAATTTATAAAGATTTTATTGAGTAAAAAATGAGAAATATTTTTTTAAAAGAGAACAAATGGATTGTAATTATACTTTTAATAGCATTTGTTTTAAGAGTATTTAATTTAGGTTTTCAAAGTGCTTGGTTAGATGAAATTCATACTCTTATAGAGTCCAATTCAAAATGGTCTTTTTTTGAAGTATATAACGAAGTGCTTAAAGGAGAACAAATACCGCCTCATTATTTTTATATTGTATTCATCTTCTTTAAAATTTTTG
>JACXVH010000172.1 GCA_014763515.1 Flavobacteriaceae bacterium | reverse complement strand
TGATGTTTCTATATTATTGATACTATCAATATATTTTTGATTTGATGGCAAATAACTATCATCTGCCCAGCCAAGTTTTTTTCTTGCTTCAGGTACTTTTTCATAATAGCGCACTTGTAAATCTACATCTTTTTGAGCTGACAATGCCTTAAAAAAAGCAGATTGGTGATGAGACGGCATATTCATCCATATACAAAATTTCATTTTCTTCCTATTATCAAATATTTAAATATAGATTTACTTGTTTTAAGTGTAAAAAATATTTTTATTTTATTCCAAGAAAGTTGTTTTTGTTGCAGTCTATAAACATTATACAGTTGCATTTTACGCTGATTATTATTCATTAAATGCTTATGTTTTTTATAAAAAGAAAAAGCACCATGAAGATTATTTTTTACAGTATTGTTGGTTGTTACGTCATGCTCATAATGTATCACTTGAGTTATTTGATTAACAATTTTTGCTTTTCCATATTTCTGAATAATTCGAAGCCACATATCATAATCTTGATATCGTTTTAAGTTTTCATCAAATAATCCAGCACCTACAATCTTTTCTTTTTTCACTAATACTTGATTACCAATAGCATTAAAGTAAAGCATAGTATCAAGATCAACATTAGATATATACTTTGTCTTTTGTTTCCCAGTTTTGGTAACTTTGACAGAACGACTTGTTATCATTGAATATTCTTCAGAATAGTTATTCATCAATACTTGTATGCGATCAGGCGTAAACTCATCGTCATCATCCAATCCAGCAACAAATTCACCACTTGCCGCTCGAATCCCGCTGTTTCTCGCAGCGTTTCCTCCTAAAGCTTTTTCATGTTTGATATATTTTATTTGTTCGTGCTTCTGCATGTAGCTGTTAACAAGCTGCTCTGTGTTGTCAGTTGAACCATCATCTACTATAATAATTTCAAGATTATTATAAGTTTGGGCCAATACCGATTCGACCGCGCGCGGCAGTAAATCTTCCCTATTGTGCGTCGTAATAATTACTGAAACTAAAGGATTAGTTAATGCTTTTATATTCATATATGAGTACCTTTGAATTTATCGTATTTTATGGCCAATGTAATACATATGTACATGAAAACAGTCGTAAAATAATTAAAATTTTGCCATGAAGTTTCCGATGGCACCAAAAATATCGAAAGCGCCAGCGATGCAAAAACATAACTTTCTTTATTTTTTATATTATTTTTTAAAATAATCATTAATTGCAAAAATAATAAAAAATACAATAGAAATCCAATCATACCTATGACAAAAATAATTCCTGTAATATTATTTGTATCTCGAATAAATAAATCTGATAAATAAGCATAGTGTTCAAGTGATCCTATACCAAAACCTAGTGCAAACAAAAGCCATCCATTTTGCGCCTGCCAGTTAAACAACGCTGTATCTATTGAGGTTCTACCGGTTGTACCTCTTTCAATTGCGTTATTAATATATTCTTCAATCATGTAAAATTGACGTAAATAAAAAAATGCCAAAGTAGCTATTATTATGCCTACTACTATAAAACTATATTTTAAATATTTATATCTTATAGCTGTTAAAAAATAAGGAATCATGAACAACAAAAAAATTAACTCAACAAAAAAACCGATACGTGCCCATGTTAAAAAAATTAAAATTTGAAGTGCCATTACTGCAATAATTGCAATAAAATAAGTGATTTTGGATTGATATAATAACATAGTTGCAATCGCAATAGACGCAAAAACACCAAATATCATTGAAGTATTATGTCTATTCCCTGTTAATCCAATATACATACCTTGATAATCAAGATTTTGGTTATAAAAATTTACAGATAAAACAATATAGACAATAGAAATAAGTAAAACTGACAATAGTATCGATTTTGCATACGCAACATCTAAAAATGCATAGATAAACAACAATATATAATAAAGCAAAAACAATGAAATCCATTGCTTAACTGCCATAAGTTTATCCGGCCCATAAAGAACACTAACTGTAAACATAAAAAATATTAGTACTATCATTAGCATTGATTTTGGAACTTTTACCAATAATTTACTATGATAGATAGTCATTAAAAAAAATATTCCAAATGCAATATAATTTATACTGACAGGAAAAAATTCTGGATTTTTTTGCGTTAAAAATAAAAATACAGTTGTGTAAATCAAAAACACAGTAAAAAATAATATATTATAATATTTAATTATCATACGAGTTCTTTATTAAGACGAATAACATAAAAAGCATACATGAGTGCATTTACACCATAAAATGCCAAAAAGGAATAAGCCAAAGATTCTGCATGGCCATCATTAAAAAAAGTAATACTTCCCAAAAGTGCCAAAGACGAAATGAATGTATTGAAAAAAATCATCCAGACATTTCCTTTGACGAGAATCACTTTATTGAGCAATGATGAGATTGTTAGTAAAATTGTCACAAAACTGAGGATCACAAGCACATTAGAATGGACGGCATAATCTTTGCCATATATTGACATTATTTCGTATGAAAACAATGAAAAAATTATTGCCAAAAAACTCGCAATCCCCAAGTTTATAGCTAGGTTTATAGCAATAATGCTTTTTTGTTCTTGTGTATTTCCAGATGCTTGCATTTTAGACAGCATACTCAAAGCAATGCTTGTTGTAGCGCCCACAATAAGCATAATGATAGAAAACCATTGAAATGAAGCGTCAAAAATAGCTATATGCGTAAATCCTTTTGCATCATTAATGGCAATTACACGCGCATACCAAAAAGCAAAACTATTTACACCTATGGATAAAAAAAGAGGAAAACTAAAGGAAATAATTCTTTTCGACTCATCCAGAAGATGACTAAATGGAAAACTCATTTTTTTATCTTGAACAATAGAATAAAGAAATGCAAATTTAAAAATAAAATCGAATAAATAATAAATTGCTACACCTATGATCGCTCCGTTTAAACCATAATAATATATCAAAACAAAAATCAGAGGTATTGCAAGCGTAGAAACGGCAATACCTATATATGCCATCTTTTTAAACTCTTCAAACCCGATCAAAATACTTTGCGTTAGAGAAGATAGTGTTGTTGTTAACAACAAAATAGAACCAATATAAAAGGCTATTACCATTTCGGATGAAGCTATGAAAAATGTATTTACAATCCATTCAGAAAAAAACACAAGAAATAAAATAATGCCTATGGCAATCATTACATTGATAAAAAATAATGAACATAACAAGAGGAAGAGTTTATTTTGATCATGATGTATTGTCTCTGCCACCTGTTTTGTAGCTGTAGACATGAGAGCACCGCTCAAAATACCCTCAATCATGGAAATTGTGCTTCGGACTGTTGTAAATTGACCAAACACCTCCTGTGGCAATATACGAGCAGCAAAAATACTCGTTAAAAACATAGCTAACCGGCCAATTGAATTGCCTATTAAAAGCCAAAAGCTGTGATTTAGTATTTTTTTCAACATTATGACAGATACCTTTTCGCTTCATCTGCTATGGATTTCATTAGATCAGTGTATAGTTTTTGTACTTTATCCACCTCAAATTTCTTTTCTCCAACACCCATAAGACTGTTTATATTAGCATGTACTTCTTTTGTGTAGCTGTCATATACCGGTAAAAGTTGCGGCACATAAATATTTACCAATGTATTAAGATGAAATGTTTTATCTTTTA
>JACXVH010000171.1 GCA_014763515.1 Flavobacteriaceae bacterium | reverse complement strand
TTTTAGGAATATCGTTAGTTATTGCAATAACAATAGCGGTTTTAGATTATGTAATTCCAGCGAAAGGAACAAAGCGTTTTGGAGGAAGTAAATATGGTATTTGGGGAACAAATATTGGTTTAATTATTGGGATATTTGCGCCAATACCATTTGGATTTATAATTGGTCCTTTTGTTGGGGCATTGGTAGGAGAACTTATATTTGATAGAAAAGATACCACACGTGCTACAAAAGCAGCAATTGGCTCTTTTGTTGGTTTTTTAGCAGGAACCTTTATGAAGTTTGTAGTAGCAATTATGTTTTTAGGATTGTTTATTTCGATTGTTTTTAATAATCATCAAGTTTGGTTTTAATTTATAAAAACGTCAAGTAACCAAAGAAACTTTTTTAGTACTTTTGTTCCACTATGGAAACAATTTTTAAAGAGCGATTATTTAATTTTCACGATTGGGCAACTTTTTTGTTCTTTCTTGCATTTGTTGTAATTGCAGTAAATAAAAATGTTTTTACAGCTCGATTTAACGAATTTGTTCGATTAGGTGTTTCCGATAAATACACTAAAATTTACAAAGACAGTAGTAACATGAAAAGTGGATTTACTATTTCTATGTTTGCTGTTCAATTAATATCCTTGTCTTTTTTTATTTTGTTAATGTCAACTAATTTCGGAATTACGACAAAAACAGATGGAATAACATACTTAAGAATCGCTACTTTTTTAGGAGTTTTCATTCTTTCAAAGTACTTAATTGAGAAGATTATTGCCACTACATTTCATATTGAAGAATTTGCAGACCAATTTAACTTACTAAAAGTTAGTTATAGAACTTATTTGGGTGTTATATTATTGCCAATAAATGTGGTTTTGTTTTATAATTCTTTCAATAATCATTGGGTTTATATTGTATTGATTGTCATTTTGTTAGTTTGGAATTTTCTAACCTATTTTTTTACATTAAAAGCACATCAAAATTTAGTTACACGTAAATTATTTTATTTTATTTTATATCTTTGCACACTTGAAATAGCACCCTACTATTTCATGTACTATTGGATTACAAAATAATAAAGTAACTATATGTCAAACTTAAAGGTGAAAACAATATTGGTTTCACAACCAGAGCCAAAAGTAGAGAATTCTCCCTACTATGAATTGCAAAACAAATTAAAAGTAAAAATTGACTTTAGACCTTTTATTCATGTCGAAGGTGTAAGTGCAAAAGAGGTTAGGGCTCAAAAGATTGACTTAAGTAAATTTACAGCAAGAAGCCGTAGCTTTTTATTTACAGCGTTATGTGGTTTACAGAAAGAGAAAAATTTATGTAGGGCAAAAAGAATTTATTGATTTAGCTCCACTAATTAAGAAGTATAAAGACGAAAAGTTTTTATTACCCAATACAGATCAATTAAATGCCGATGTTCCACAAACTTTAAATAGTTTAAAAGTAGACTGGATACAAGGAATTTTTTATAAAACCGTAATGAGCGACCTTTCTGATTTAAAAGATGTTTATTATGACGTTTTAGCATTTTTTAGTCCAACAGGAATAAAATCATTGTTTAAAAATTTTCCTGATTTCAAGCAGAACAATACTAGAATTGCTGTTTTTGGAACTACAACTCAAAAGGAAGCGTTAGATAGTGGTTTAAGAGTAGATATTATGGCGCCAACACCCGAAACTCCTTCAATGACTGGTGCTTTAGAAAAATATATCATAGAGGCGAATAAAGCCAAATAATCTTGAAATTATATAAAATAAAAAAAGGTTTCCAAATGGAAACCTTTTTTTATAGTAACAAATTAAATTATAATTGCGGTCCAGCAGCAACTAGAGATTTACCTTCTTCATTATCAGTATACTGATCAAAGTTTTTAATAAACTTATATGCTAAATCCATTGCTTTTTCATTCCATTGAGAAGCATCAACATAAGTATTTCTTGGATCTAAAATCTCATCATTTACTTCACTTAAACTAGTAGGAACTTCAAAATTAAAGATTGGAATAATCGTAGTTTCGGCTCTTTCAATAGAACCATCTAAAATTCTGTCGATAATAGCTCGAGTATCTTTAATAGAAATTCTTTTTCCTGTACCGTTCCAACCTGTATTTACCATGTAGGCAGTTGCTTTGTGCTCTTCCATTTTCTTTACTAATTCTTCACCATATTTTGTTGGGTGAAGAGATAAAAATGCCTTACCAAAACAAGCAGAGAAAGTTGGTTCTGGCTGCGTAACTCCTCTTTCTGTTCCAGCTAATTTAGCAGTAAATCCTGATAAGAAGTAGTATTTAGTTTGTTCAGGTGTTAATTTTGAAACAGGAGGCATTACTCCAAATGCATCTGCTGTTAAGAAAATAACTTTACTTGCATGCCCCGCTTTAGAAACTGGTCTTACAATGTTATCAATATGGTAAATTGGATAAGAAACACGAGTATTTTGTGTAACAGAACCATCTTTGAAATCTATTTTTCCATTAGCATCAACCGTCACATTTTCTAATAAAGCATCCCTTTTAATTGCTCCAAAAATATCTGGCTCGTTTTCTTTACTTAAATCGATAGTTTTAGCATAACATCCACCTTCGAAATTGAAAACCCCATCATTATCCCATCCGTGTTCATCGTCACCAATTAATTCACGTTTTGGATCTGTTGACAAAGTGGTTTTTCCAGTTCCAGATAACCCAAAGAAAACGGCAACATCACCATCTTTCCCTTTGTTAGCTGAACAGTGCATCGAAGCAATTCCTTGCAATGGTAAATAATAGTTCATCATTGAGAACAATCCTTTTTTCATTTCACCACCATACCAAGTACCACCAATTAATTGTATTTTTTCAGTTAAATTAAATGCTACAAATACTTCAGAATTTAACCCATGCTTCGCATAATCTTTAAATGAAGTTTTAGAAGCATTCATTACAATAAAATCTGGCTCACCAAAATTTTCTAATTCTTCTTCAGTTGGGCGAATAAACATATTTTTAACAAAATGTGCCTGCCAAGCAACTTCCATAATAAAACGCACTTTTAAACGTGTATTTTCATTAGCACCGCAAAATGCATCAACTACATATAGTTTTTTCCCTGATAATTGTTTTACTGAAACTTCTTTTAAAGCATTCCAAGTTTCCGTAGAAATGGGTTTGTTATCATTTGTAGCTTTTTCAGAAGTCCACCAAATAGTATCTTTAGTCACATCATCTTTAACAATGTATTTGTCTTTAGGTGATCTTCCTGTGAATTCTCCTGTCATTACATTTACAGCACCAAGTTCAGATAATTGACCTTTTTCGTGACCTTGTAAATTAGAGTTTAACTCTGCATCATACAATTCGTCATAAGTAGGATTGTAGATAATCTCACTTACATTTGTAATCCCGTATTTTTCTAACGAAATCGTTTTCGTATTTTGAGTGTAATTCTCCATTTAATTTAATTTAATTTAATTGTTATGTTGTTTTTTAATTAAAGTGCAAAAGTATAAATAATATCTTAGATAGTATTCTTAATTATTATTTTTTAGTATTAAGGTATATGCTAAATAAGCCCAAGACCCTATTAACATTAGCCCTCCCAGTGGTGTAACTGGACCTAGAAAACGTAATTTTAAGCCACTTATTGTGCTTGTGCTTAAAAGATATATTGATCCAGAAAATAAGATAACTCCTACTAATGCTAAGTAAAAAACGATAGCTTTTTCCTTTAAAGCAATCATATTAGTTATAGCAATAAATAATAAGAATAAAGCGTGGTACATTTGGTATCTCACACCTGTTTCAAATGAAGTTAATTGCTCGGGTTGTAATACTTTTTTTAAGGCATGTGCACCAAATGCTCCAAGTATTATTGAAATCATTCCTAGTATTAGGGCGGTAATAATTATCTTTTTTTCCATAACTTAAATTCTTGTAGCAAATATAATGCATTTAGAAATGTTAAATTATGATAATAATCATTTATTTCTTTCTCTAAAAATAACATTTGATTATCTTCGTGTGATTTTTAATTTGTCGAAATGAGAAATATTTTAGTCATTGGAGCTGGTCGCTCTGCATCTTCCTTAATACAATATTTGTTAAGTAAATCTGAACAAGAAAATTTAAATATAACAATTGGTGATTTATCTCTTGAATTAGCGCAAAAAAAGACAAAAAATCATGCTAATGCTAGGCCAATTGCTTTTGATATTTTTAACAATAATCAAAGACAGGAAGAAATACAAAGAGCAGACATTGTAGTTTCAATGTTACCAGCTCATATGCATATTGAAGTTGCAAAAGATTGTTTAAAATTTGGCAAACACATGGTAACTGCTTCTTATATAAGTCCAGCAATGCAAGAATTAGACGAAGAAGTAAAAGCTAAAGGGCTAGTTTTTATGAATGAAATTGGTCTCGACCCTGGAATAGATCACATGAGTGCGATGAAGGTTTTAGATGAAATAAGAGCTAAAGGTGGTCGTGTAATTTTGTTTGAATCCTTTTGTGGTGGTTTAGTAGCCCCTGAAAGTGATACAAATCTTTGGAATTATAAATTTACTTGGAATCCAAGAAATGTGGTTTTAGCAGGTCAAGGCGGTGTAGCAAAATTTATTCAAGAAGGCACTTATAAATACATTCCTTACAACAAACTATTTAGAAGAACCGAATTTTTAGAAGTAGAAGATTATGGAAGATTTGAGGCTTATGCTAATCGTGATTCTTTAAAATATAGAAGTGTTTATGGTTTAGACGATGCTTTAACAGTATATAGAGGTACAATAAGACGAGTAGGTTATGAGTTATCGTGAATTTACTAATTCATTTTTACCTTACCATCCAACAGATACTGTTGAAATAAAATTACGTCATGCGCAAAAAATTGATCAAGATGATATCATTTGGGACAAACTTCTTGAACTAGACTTATTTAATTCGGAAAAAAAAGTAGCTCTAAAAAACGCTACTCCTGCTCAAATATTAGAAAAAATATTGTCTGAAAAGTGGAAATTAGGCCCTGATGATAAAGACATGATTGTAATGTACCATAAATTTGGTTATGAAATAAATGGTGAAAAAAAACAAATAGACGCTACAATGGTATGCATTGGAGACGATCAAATTTGTACAGCAATGTCTAAAACTGTTGGACTTCCAGTTGCTATGGCTACTTTAAGAATTTTAAATGGAGAAATTAAAACTCCTGGTGTGCAATTACCAATTTCTAAAGAAGTTTACAATCCAATTCTTAAAGAACTTGAAGATTACGGAATCGCTTTTAAAGAAATAAACGTTCCCTATTTAGGATACAACCCCAACAACATTAGTAGTTAACATTTGTTACTTATTAAAACAAAAAAACTCCAATTCTTTATCGAAATTGGAGTTTTTATTTTATTTTTAAACCAATTAACGAATGTAACTAAAAATAGAAAACATCAAATTGCTCTATTGATATCGATGATTTGATAGTAAGAGGAGAATATCCAGTGGACATTCGATAATTATTTACATTTTTAATATAATCTAATGAAAATAAATCAGCTACAAATAGAGATTGATGGTATCGACAAAGAAATTCTTCGTGAACTAATGGAAGACGCCAGGAAACCTATTTTACAAATCGCAAATAAAATGAATATTTCAGGCGCAGCCATTCATCAAAGATTAAGAAAACTAGAACAAGCTGGCGTAATTTCAGGTTCTAAATTTGTAGTTGACACAAAAGTGCTAGGTTATAAAACAATGGCTTTTGTAGGTATTTATTTAGACAAGGCAATGAGTAATCCAGAAGCAGTTAAAGAACTTAAGAAAATCCCAGAAGTCTTAGAATGCCATTACACCACAGGAAATTGGAGTATTCTAATCAAAATTATATGTAAAGACAACGAACATTTAATGCAACTACTAAACAAAAAGATACAACAAATTAAAGGTGTCTCGAGAACCGAAACATTTATATCCTTAGATCAACAAATTGAAAGACAAATACAACTATAAATTAGAAATTTGAAATTAGATTTCTAAAGTGAAATCTCAAAAAAGCAAAACCCCAATTTCAAATGAAATTGGGGTTTTTAATATTTTTGGAAAGAAACTTAATCTCTTCTAGCAAAAACCTGAAGTGCCCAATACAGTAAAGAAGCAACAGCGCCAATTGCAGCAACTAAGTACGTTCTTGCCGCCCATTTTAATGCATCTTCAGCACCAGCATACTCTTGTTGGCTTACCATGTTTTTATTTTTCAGCCAAGCCAATGCACGATTACTGGCATCATATTCAACAGGCAATGTAATTAATGAGAAGGCAGTTGCAATAGCCATCATTACTAATCCAATGATAGCAATAATGTAGCCAAAAGAAAGTCCTTTAGCGGCAATCCCTAAAATTAATCCACCCATTACCAACCATTGTGAAAGAGTTGAAGAAATTTGAACCATGGGAACCATTTTTGAACGC
>JACXVH010000170.1 GCA_014763515.1 Flavobacteriaceae bacterium | reverse complement strand
GCTAATGAAGGATTTTTTCCTTGAAGAAAAGCAATTACAGCATCAATAGTTTTGATGTATTCTGTTTGTAAAGTATAAATGCGTAGTGAGTTTTCAGACATCTCAAATTCGCTCGATGTGACAAATTGAAAAACATTTTCTAAACCTTTCTTTGAAAACAATGCTAAGATCACTTCAATCCCTAAATCCATTTGGAACGAAGAAATACCTTTGCTATTCAAAAAACCTTTTAAATAAGCCGTTGCTGGATACGGTGTATTCAGTTGCGTGAAAGGTGGCGTTATGAGAAGAATGTTTTTCAACTATTTTTTTGTAAAAATAATTTATTCTTTACAAACCTTAACCCTTTGTTAAACAAATTTTGCAAACAACAATTTTTAGTATTTTAGCAAAAAATAAAATTGTATGCCAAGCGACTGTATAACTTTTCAAAATTCTGGATATTTTTCTAAACTTATAGTTGACTATTTAAACCAAGACGAAAAGACTCAAAAATTATACAATCGGTTTCCATCAATAGAGAATTTTTCTGATCAAATTAATGAGAAAAGCATTGAGTTTAACGCTTCGAAAAGACAAATTTTAGTATCACAATTAACAAAACAATACGAAGGATTTTCTGTAGATGAATTAACGTTAAACAATATTAAAATTCTTAAAGAGGATACAACTTTCACTGTAACTACAGGGCATCAACTAAATTTATTTACGGGCCCTATATACTTTATTTATAAAATAGTTGCAACAATTAATTTAGCTAACGAATTAAAAGTAAAGTATCCGAAATACAATTTTGTTCCAATTTATTGGATGGCTACAGAAGACCATGATTTTGAAGAAATTAACCATTTTTTCTATAATGGTACTAAAATATCTTGGGATAAAAAATCGACCGGTCCTGTAGGACGATTATCTACCGATAGAATTGATAGTGTATATAATACATTTTCTAATCTTTTAAATGGTGGCGAAAATGCAAACTATTTACGTGATTTATTTAGAAAAGCTTATTTAGAGCATAAAAATTTAACAGATGCAACACGATATTTAGTTAACGAATTGTTTCAAAATACTGGTTTGGTCATTATTGATGGAGATGACAAAGAACTAAAAAAAGAAATGATTTCTTTTTTTAAAGATGAATTATTACATAATACATCTTATAAGTCGGTTGAAAATACACTCAACGACTTAAAAGAAAATTATTCGGTTCAAGTAAATCCTAGAGAAATCAATTTATTTTATATTACTGATACTTTACGAGAACGAATTATTTTTGAAGATAATCATTACAAAATTAACAATACACTTTTAAGTTTTACTGAAAGTGAAATTTTAGTTGAACTTCAAAACTACCCTGAACGATTTAGCCCAAATGTAATTTTAAGACCCCTTTATCAAGAAGTTATTTTACCTAATCTATGTTATATTGGAGGAGGTGGTGAAATTGCTTATTGGTTACAATTAAAAGAAATGTTCCAAAAATTCAAAATTGCATTTCCAATTTTAAAACTACGTAACTCGGCAGTAGTTGCAACACAAAAACAACTAGAGAAAATTGAAAAACTTCATTTAAATTGGAACGATTTATTTAAAAAGCAGCGCGATTTAATCGACGAAAAAACTAAAGAATTTTCAAGTTTTGAATTTGATTTTTCTAAACAAAAAAAATTTCTTAAAAATCAATTTAGCGAATTAGAAAAAATTGCAGCGCAAACAGATAAATCTTTTATTGGAGCGGTTAAAGCGCAAGAAAAAAAGCAAATTAAAGGATTAGAAAATTTAGAAAAAAGATTACTAAAAGCAGAAAAAAGAAATCATCAACTTAAACTATCACGAATTATTCAAATTCAAGATGAATTATTTCCAAATGGTTCATTACAAGAACGAAAAATAAACGCTTCAGATATTATGACAGATATAAATGTAAGATCTTTCTTATTTTTGTTAGAAAAATCGTTTGAATTTTCATCAAATAAATTCAACATAATAACTCCATAAATCGACAAAAAGCATTTTTACCCGATAAAAAACTTTGAAAATTATCATTCTCTCAAAATTTAGAGATATTTTTTGAAAAAATCACAAAAATTATTATCAATGTTAAATTTCTGTTATTTTTGCAACCGAAATTTAATCACCCAAATATGAGAAAGACAATACTTTTTTTCGGATTAACATGCACTTTAGTTGTTTTATTATCAGCTTTTAGCGAATTACCGTTAATTCATAATATGGTTAAGATTGAAGGAGGAACTTTTAAAATGGGTTCAAAGGAAAAAGATGTAGCAGCCGATAATGATGAACAAAAAGAACATGATGTCACTGTAAAATCATTTGAGATTAGCAAATTTGAAGTTACCGTGTGGGAATGGAAACAATACACTAAAGCTAACAAATTAAAAATGCCTGAAACACCATCTTGGGGATGGAAAGACAATTATCCTATAAACAATATTACTTGGGAAGAGGCAATTTCTTTTTGTAATTGGTTAAGTAAAAAAGAAAAATTACAACCTGTTTACTCTAAAAGAGGTCCAAATTACGTTTGTAATTTTAATGCGAACGGTTATAGATTACCTACTGAGGCAGAATGGGAATATGCAGCAAAAGGAGGAAAAAAAGCAAAAGACACAAAGTTTAGCGGTAGTGATAACGCAGATGATGTAGCTTGGCACAAACAAATAAGTAAAAATACACCTCATACAGTTGGTACAAAACTTCCCAATGAACTTGGATTGTATGACATGAGTGGAAATGTTTGGGAATGGTGTTGGGATTGGTACAATAAAGACTATTATAAAATAGAAGCTGGTAACAATCCTAAAGGTCCAGAAATGGGTGAAAGAAGAAGTGTTAGAGGTGGTTCATGGGACAGTCATGTAAATTATTTAAGACCAGCTAATAGAATTTCAACTCCACAAAATAAAACTCACGAATTTTACGGTTTTAGAGTTGCTAGAACAATTTCAGAATAATTTAACTCAAGATTTGTTATTAGGTTGTAAAACACTACCTTTGCAAAAAATTTAAAATAATGGCAAGTAATAGAACATTTACTATGATTAAACCAGATGCTGTTGAAAAAGGACACATCGGTGGAATTTTAAATATGATTACTGAAGGTGGTTTCAGAATCGTAGCAATGAAATTAACGCAATTAACAGTTGCTGACGCTCAACAATTTTATGCAGTTCACGCAGAAAGACCTTTCTTTGGTGAATTAGTAGAATTTATGACAAGAGGACCAATTGTTGCTGCAATTTTAGAAAAAGATAATGCAGTTGAAGATTTCCGTAAATTAATTGGTGCTACAAACCCTGCTGAAGCTGCAGAAGGAACTATCCGTAAAAAATATGCAACTTCTATCGGAGAAAATGCAGTTCACGGTTCAGATTCTGATGAAAATGCTGCTATTGAAGGTGCATTCCACTTCGCAGGAAGAGAAATGTTCTAAGAATTTAGAATAAAATATAAAAAAAGCACTTCTAATGAGACACTATCCTAAAAAGTGTGTAAGTTAAAAATAATGGGGTTTGACTTTTTAATTAAAGTTGAACCCTTTTTTCAAAAATAGTTAAGAACTGATTGAGGATTAATCCCCAATTTTGGATTGGCATTGACCATTTTTTGGTTGCTTCTCTTAGTGCCAAATATACGGATTTTAAAACAGCATCATCCGTTGGGAAC
>JACXVH010000169.1 GCA_014763515.1 Flavobacteriaceae bacterium | reverse complement strand
GTCGGCTTAAAGTATTTCCGCAAAGATTTTCAAAAGTTGGAAAAGAGTAGTGGAAAAGTTTTAAAATTATGCGTTTCAACAATGCTGAACTACAACGGTTTGCAGCTTGCAGAAGTGGTGGCTTTTCAGTACAAAAATTACTAAAAATCCCTGAACTTTCAACAAGCACGAAAGTTTCTAAAAAAGCACTAAACCCGCCATTTTTGCAAACTGCTGTTGTGTGTGGTTATTCATTTTTCACAATTTCAAATTCAAATTCTTTATTTTTCTCAGGCTTAATTGTCACATTGTTATATGTTCCAATAACTTGTAATTCTGTATCCCAACTTCCTTTTGTGAATTTGAATTGAGCTGGACTTTGAACTTTCAAAACTATACTTCTTTCATAATCAGTAGTTTTTTTCATTTCAATTTTGTTAGGATTCCAATCTCCTAAACTTGATTGATTTCCTGTTATATAAACAATGTCATTTTTGTCATTAACTTTTATTTTTATCTTAACTTCATACATTTCCTTGCTTAATTCACTTTCTTGCTTTTTCTGAATATTTCCAAAGTAGAATTTCAAAGCATTATTTAAGCTTGGTGGAAATGTATTCCAATGATTATTTTCAGGATATTCGGCAATTTCAACTTTAAGATTTTTATTCTTTATGGAGTCTTTAAAAAAAGAGTAAACGCTCTCTCTTGCAGGTTTCCATTCTTTCCAATAGTCAATACCTTCATTTGCGTTACTTAAATAAATGAAAGATTCATTTTTTAATTTTGCAAAGTCAAAATTAATAAGGTCATTACTTAATTTATTATTATCGTAAGCAAGATTTGGCGAAATTGCTATATAATTTTGAAAAAGATTAGGCTTTTGAAGTAAAGAATATAGAATAAAAGATGCACTTAAAGAGTGACCTACTGCAATGTTTTGATTTGAAATTCTGTATTTTGAGTTTACATAGGAAATTACATCTGTTTCAACAAAATTCAAAAATTTGTCTGCATTACCTGAGTATTTACCGTATCTTTTCTTTGATTCTTCTGTTTCCAAAATTGGTAATAAGTCGTTGTTTCTTGAATAGTCCAGTTTTTCATCGAAAGGAGAAGTTATTCCAACAACGATAAAAGACTTATTTCCGTCTGTCAAGAAAGAAATTATTGAACTCGTATAATCAAAAAATTCTTTGTTTTGGCTGTCAAAAACATAAATCACATTAAAATATTCGTTTGTTCTCCAATCATAATCAACAGGAGTATATATCAAAATTTCTCTTTCTTGATTTAACGCTTTTGAATGTATTTTAACATTTTCAACTCTTGCAATTGATTGAGCAAAAGTTTGAAGGAAAAATACAATAAATAATAAAATAAGTCCAAATTTTAATTTCATTTCTGTCGGTTTTTTATAATCACACACAACGTAGGCAGCTTTTTGCAGTAGCGGTCAAATATACCAAAACTTTTGTTTATTCACGATCCATTACAATTACAAAAGCGACTTTCAGAAAAGCCCAAAAGCCGCTATTGCAAAAAACTGTGGTTGTAAGAGGTTTTTAATTTACTTTTGTTAGAATAATATCTGTAGGTACAGAAAAATATTCTCCACTAAACAATTGACGAGAACTTTTTACTGTCCAATGAGCATTTAAAGGAATTGTACCAAGATTTGTAATTTCCATTTTTGCTTTACCAGATAAAACCCCATTTCCACCATTTGCACAAGTATCTTCTAAATATGCACTATATATGGTTGAATTGTATGGATTTCCTAATAATGACCAAGTTGACGTAAGATTGTTTTGAGCAAAATATTTTACCGAGTTATGTAAAACAACTTCATTAGGTAAACCTGCATCTTGAATTATTAAAAATTTTCCAAATAATCTATCCATAAAACTATTTTCTTCTGTTAATAGAGGCTTCATAGATTCTTTCCATAATATAACTCTAAAAGTGATATTACCAGTTGTATTTTCCCAAGTACCCACAAAGTTTGCAAAATTGTTATCTAAATCTTTAAAATATTTATTAGAATTATTCCCAATATTGTAGGTATTCAAATTTACAGTAGTTTGCGCCTTGCAACTTATAATAAGAAATAGCGCTAAAATTTTAATTATATTTTTCATATTGTTTTTAATTACATGGTGTTTTTTCTATATTTCCTGTTGATTTATTATGTGTTACTTTTTCAAAGGTAGTAAAAGTAGCATTAGATTCAAATAGAGATAACCCAAGGTTATTATCTTGTAATAAATCTAAAAAAGCTTTTTCATCGTCTATGGGATTTGAATCAATTTTAATAATTGGATTTGGATTCTCGTCAAGTTCTCCATAATATTTAGAAGCTTGCTCTACTCTTTTCAAAGCAATGTCCATTTCAAACAAAGGGTCTCCTTTTAAAGCAAAAAATTTCAAAAAGTTTTGCGTATTATCAATTGTTAGTGCGTAATATGTGCCATCAGCAGTTGCTAAAAAAGCAGTAAATTTATTAGCGTCTAGCTTGCTTTGTTTTAAAAGTTCTGCAAAAGCATCTAAATCAGCCCATGAGAATATTGAATATGTATTAGATGCAGGACTATTATGCGTATGTGCCATCATTGTACATTTTGCACCATTTGGTACAAAAGGCATAATAACCGAGCCATCTGTTCCAACACCAGCATTTTGAATTATATTTGAATTACTTAATTTGTGAATACCTCTTTCTGTTGTTGCTGTAGTGTTTCCACTTAAAGTGTTTAGCTTGTCTTCTAATGTTGCATTGTCAGTAAATTGTTTTTTTATTTTATCACATGGTGGTAGTAGGTCTTCCATTTCAGGAAGCGGTATAATAGGATGCAGAGGGTCGCCATTTTCACCAATGAAACCATCGTTATCATTACCAGTATTTCCAGTGCCACTACCGCCACCGCCACCTTCACCTCCGAGACCATCGCCAAAGCCATCACCACCACCACTATCGCCTCCACCACCAGTAAAGCAGTAGTTGCCAAATATAGTTGGACATGATGGTTCTGTACAACCACAATAATACGGGTCACCAGAGCAAGAACAAAACCCAATTACAATGCAACTTATTTGTACTTTATTTGTTGTTTGATTGGCTGTTTGGTTTACACCATTTATAAATGTGCTTTCTGCTTGTAATAGATAATCTAAATCAAATTTTTGAACTTTACCACTAAAAGTATTAGAGTTAAAAATTTCGGATGGGTTATCTGGAATCCATCTATAAATAAAATTATCAATTACAATTTGGTCTTGTTCAATAACGTGCAGATTATCAAAAAAGTAGTCTTGATTGGCAGGAATAGTATTATTGATACCAATGGAATAACTAACATAATTTGTTTGTGTATCGCTTAAAACTAAAATTCTATCTTCATTTAAGTTTAGGTGGTCAGTAGAAGTAGATTTAGAAGTATGTTTTTGAACAAAGTTATCGACATGTGGTTTAATACGATTTACTTTGCTTAATGGAACATATTCTGTATCGAATCGATGTTTGTGTTCATGTTCAATTTTATCTACAACTTCTTCATTAAGACAGCCGTAGAGTAAAAGTGAAATACTAACAAATAATAGTTTTGTTAAAAAATTTAATTTTGTTTTCCTCATAATTAAAACGGTACTATAACATAAACTGTGTAAGTAGAAAAAATAATGGGGTTTTAAAACCCCATTATTTTTTTGTTTAATTTTAAATTTTACACAGTCTTAT
>JACXVH010000168.1 GCA_014763515.1 Flavobacteriaceae bacterium | reverse complement strand
TTTCAATCACATTTATAAATGCGCTTGTGTTATCAAGAGAGATATCCCATCCCAATCCATCACTCTCAAGATCTTTCCACGGTGTCTGATCGCTTATCAAAACCGGAGTTCCAACGCTCAGCGATTCCGCGATCACATGACCGTAATTTTCTCCTCGGGTCGGGAATAAAAAAAGATCGTACTGAGCAAAAGTCTTTGCCACATCATCGGGATGAGCCAAACCAAGATAATTTACATCAATGTTTGCTGGCAATGAACCTATCAAACCTTTGCAAAGCTCCCAATATGCTTTATCTTCAATTGGCCCGTATATATCAAGCTTCACACGTGCTGTCACTTGTTTCAAAAGACGCAAAGCATAATCAAGATTCTTCATCGGTGCAATCCGCGATAAGAAAATAATGTGCAGTCCTTCATGATCTCTATCAGGTTGACTATCAAGAAAATTATCTTCGGATATTTTTGCAGGTAAATCCAGAGCTGTCACTATCGAATCCCCCTTTAGTCTAAATTCACGTTTGATATCTTCAACTTCATGAGTGCTTGAAGCATGCCAGTAAATACCATTATAGATTCCGAGCCATCTCGCAACTTTCATAAAAATACTCCCCACTCAAAGTCTGATTTTCAGGCGAGAGATAGAACACTTTTGCGCCTTGTATATCATTCCACTGGTTTACATTAATGTCTGTATACGGTTCCTCATCCCCCAGATCGCGATCACGCGTCACGATCCAAAATTCAAAATCATTACTGAGATGATCCACCATATTGGCAATTGTTCGCAGCGGGCCACCAGCTTTATAACCTGGAAGATAATAGCTTACGAAAGTGAGAATTTTTGGTTTATTTTTCATAAAAACCATTCCCATATTCCAAAATATTTATTGTGAATCCAACTGAAGCAAAAAGAAAATAAACTGATGTAGCGATAATACCAATATTAAATCCCTTTTTGACAGGTAACGCGTAATACAAAAATACAAAATATCCTATCATATTAACTCGTTCTCCACCAATCAAATAAACAGCCATTAATAATGGCAAAAATAAAAATATTACCTCTTTTCTATTTTTGGAGTACCATAACGAGAATATAAAAAAAATAAAGATTTTTGATAACTCAAAAAGATTGTGTTCTCCACTATAATGTTCAAACTTTGCCGTAAAATGTGTACCTAGATAAAAAAAGATAATCGGTAAAATGATCATTAAGAAAACTAAAATATATAAAAAAGATTTTTTTATATATTTAAAACGAATAGTATCTGTGATATGTTTTAAAATTATATTAAATAGCATTGATAAATACACTATTGACATTTGAATATGTGCAATAACGGACAAGACAGAAAATATGTAAAAATATCTTATATATAACAAAGAAAACGTTAAGAATATAAAGCCAAATTTTAGGCGTTCTGCCGCAAAGTACAGTACATAAAAATAAAAATTTGTTAACAACAGAAGTGCTATAATAAAAATAGAAACTTTCCATTTTCGAAGTAGCATTATTGTGCCATAAGCCAAAAAAGAATTCGAAAATGCCATAAGTAAATCTTTATCAACCCCCTGATTGCTACCAAGCCATGACAAGAAAAAATGCACAACTTCTTTTGAATCAAGATTTAAGGTATAAAAAACAAATCCATCCAGCAGACTTAAACCTTGCAACCCTTCATATACTTTTCGATAATGATATTGATCTCCATCTATATAGTAGGGGCTCATTGATATGCTAAGGATAAAAACAATTGCTACAAGTACAAAATTATTAACTACAGATAAATTTAATATTTGTTTCATTTATTTACTTTCTCTTTAGATAATTCAAAAGCAAGGATTCCAAAAATCTTTCCGCTAACTTTGCCATACACTTTCAAAACCAACTCAGGCACAAAGTCAACAATTTTTGTTCGTACCATTGTCTCATAGAGCCATTTGTTAAATTTTATCCACTTAATGAGCCGTTTATAGCTTTGTGGGACTTTCTCAGAGTATGCATCCAAATCTCCAAACGCCACTCTTCTTTCGTTTACATAGGAAGTTTTAAACTTTACATAGTTCGTATTTTGAGAAGCGATGATATTGTCTGCGCTCTCTTTTTCGATGTAGATTTTTTTGGCTGCTGCCATCTCTTCTATAACCATTTTTCCAGTTTCACTATTTGCTACAAAAAGACTACTTCCTGTTTTGTCAGCATAGTATTTTCTAAGCCATGCATCTCCTACAGATATGTCGGCTACAGCACCTATGGGGTCACTACATGTAAAACAATAATTAGGTGCGAAAGCAAAAGTTCCCCAGTTTAAGCTGAATTTAATATTGGTGAAAGGAAGGCTCAGCCCTCCTTCCACACTTGTAACGCCTGCCCAACCCTTACCTCTGTAGTTTATTTTTTGGTTTGGCTTGGCTTGAAGCACTCTTCTTTCAAAGTCTGAAAACTCTTCTGTTTTAGTCTGTTTGCAAAAAAGGGCAATAGTAATAAACTCTACATTTTTTCGTAAATGTCTGTTTACTTTATGCAAGGTTTTCAAGCCTTCGATATGACAAGGAAGACCTATAACTAAAAGTTTTTTATGATTTCCTTGTTCTATTTTTTCAGCCAAACCATTCAGAAGTGAAACTTGTCTATAAATGGAGCCTCTTGTTTTTTTTACTTCATGGCTTGTGGTAAAAATTTCTGTAATGATTTCATTATCATCATTTTGATAGCTGCTCACTACACCATCGACTTGATTTGTTTCTAGTAAGTATGATGCAATTTCCGTCGTTATGCCTGCTGTTGCGGCTTCAAAACGATGGTCATTATCAAGTGAATAGCCAAAATAACACTCTCCTATCTTTTCTCTATATCTCTCAAATGTCATTTCCTTGTTAAAAATTTTATCTTCTGTCGGACATGCTTTATAGCATGCCTTGCATGATGTGCATATATCACTGTCTATGCGTGGGACGGCTAGTCCCGCTTCATTTTTGATGAGCTGTATGGGGTTTATACCGTTGTCATCAGGAAACGCACATGCTTCTGTACATGCAGAACATCCCGTACAAACAGAATCATAAATTTTTAAATCTTTATCTATCACTTTACTATCTCTTTAAGTTTTAATACAAAAATTTCATGCTCTTTTTTTAGTTTTGCATTTGCGGCTTTTAAATCTTCTACTACTTGTTCTCTTGTGTTTACAATCTCTTGAGACAACTCAAAAATAGTATTTAAATTTTCATACTCAACACAAAAATGCTCCATGTTTATATTTTTCATATAACCCATAATCTTATGTTGTGTATTTATGGCTATAGTCGGTGTAAACGCAGTTGTAGCCAGAATAGCGACATGCATACGAGTAGAGACAAAAAACTCTAATTGGCCAAGTAATGCTGTGTATTCATCTGGAAAATAGGGACGATTTTCCAAAATAGCAACTTCAAATTTGTCTGCTAATCTTTCTTTGAGCTTTAAACACAAAGCATAATCAGCACTAATCTCACGAAGTTTGTAATTTGATGGCATGATAAGTATTTTATATGTATTACTATCT
This sequence comes from Flavobacteriaceae bacterium, assembly GCA_014763515.1. Lineage (GTDB taxonomy): Bacteria > Bacteroidota > Bacteroidia > Flavobacteriales > Flavobacteriaceae > Flavobacterium. The sequence continues at coordinate 2,578 of JACXVH010000168.1, read as the reverse complement.
AGTTTTTCTATTTGCGAACCAATTTCTTGAACAAAATCAACTTGTTGCCCCATCTCTCTATGAGGTGGATTTGATATTGTGATACCTATAATTTTTTTTGTTTTATCATTAAAGTAATTATATATCTCTGCATTTCCTATCTCTTGTTGTATGGCGACATCCGGTGCAAACATTACTTTGTCTTTGTCAAATCCAAGCGATAAAAGAGTTTCGTATGAAGGCTTATCTCTTCCGACCAAAAGTGCTGCATCTCGGAGAGCCCAACGACAAAGTTTTCGTGTCCAACCCTTTTTCAATGGTCCAACACTCTGAGGAAAGAGAATGAATTTCTTACCTTTTTTGCTTGCTATCCAAAAGTTGAAAAGGTAAAATGGAAGTGTTTTGAAAAAAGTATCACCAATCATCTCACCACCTAGACTTATACAAATATCGCTTTTCTCAATTAGTGTTATTGCTTGTTTTTGATTATTATTGAATGTTAATTTTTTGGATGATGTTTTGAACGTGTATTCATTAATAATTTGTAGAAGCATAAATGCTAACTGCTTTAGCATCCAAAATATCTTATGAAAGCTATTTTTATCGATTGCAAAATTTCCAAACATTGGATCATATAATTTATCTTCATTATATTTTAATCTGTTTGTCACTTTATCAAAAGTCATAATATTAAATTCACATTCACCATAAGCATCTTTGCATAGCTTAATAGTATTTTCAAGTAATGCACCATTACCTACATGGATTGCACTTAGTGTGTCCATTAAACTTAGTGTGTCCATTAATAATATTTTTTTACTCATTTATAGCCTTTTGAAAATTTAATTTTGCTTTGATGTTTTGTAGGTTGAAAATCAATGACAAAGCAATAACTACTAGAAAAATAAATTTTTCTAGCAATGAAAATTGATAGTCTAAAAATAAAAACAGCATCAATGCTCCAAATAACATAATGACAATTTCTTGTTTTGTTAAAATATTAGTAAAGATAACTTTAAAACTACTGATTTTATACAAAAAGACAAGTAAAATTTCTGTTAATACTGTTGCAATAATCGCACCATAAACTCCATAAATTGGAATTAATATATAGTTTAAAACTATGTTTGTAACAACGCATGCCAAAGAAGTATAAAGCTTGATATGGTTGAGATTTGATGATGAAAGAATAGCGGTATATGTGTACATAGAAAATCTAAAAATGATGATAATCGATAAAAGAATCAACATTTTAGAAGACTCAACAAATTCTTCACCAAAAGCCAAACTAATAATCTCTGGTGCGAAAAGCATAGTGATAATTGCAAAATATATTGAGAAGAAAAGATTTGTATCTTGGATTTTTAAGACAAGTTTTTTTAATGTTTCTTGCTCGCCATTTTGTAAATATTTTGCTACAAGAGGATAATAAAGCTTAAAAAGTACATCTGCAAAAATAATAACAGTCATGTATATTTTGACAGCAGCTGAATAAAGACCAATGTCTCCAAATGAGATGTTCATCTGCATTAGCATAATGATGTCTATTTGAACAAAAACAACTACCAAAAGCGCATGGAGTACATAACTCCAAGCATTAGTTAAATAGTATTTTGCAAAATTCAAATCAAATAATTTTTTAGTTTTTAAAACATATCTAAATTTATAAAACTTTTTTGAGAGTATTAAAAGATATATAAATTTGGAAAGTAAAAAAGCAAAATACATTACAAGAATATTTTGAATGCTTAAAATATTTGCAAAGACAATAGCGATAAAAATAGATTTTTCTATGATGGTAAATTTAGATTCTAAAATATAATGTCCGTTTTTGTAAAGAGAAGAACGAAAAATCGAGATAATGCTATCAAGATAATAAGAGCCCAAAAGTAAGAGTAGATAAATATTGTTAGTGATAATAAATGTAGTTGCGAAAATAATTAAAAAAATAGCACTCTTAATTAAAAATATAGTGTTAAAGTTTTTTAATCTCTCAGCTTTACTAAATTCTCTTATCTGATAGAACTCTCCGCCTAAATCAAAAAGTACAAACAATAGTGTTGCAATGGTAAAATAATAGGAAAATTCTCCAAAAACTTCTTTGCCAAATGTTTGAGCTAAAAGCATAAAAAAAAGAAACATTATCCCTTTTTCAAACATTTTTACAAAGAGTAAAATTATGGTGTTTTTCATTTACTTACTCCTTCCTAGGAACGAACCCGTCCAAAGAAATGAGAGTGATTTTATGGCTTGTTTTTTACTCATTTTAGTTTAAAACCCCGCAAAAATCCAAATCGGTTTGAACATCAAGATTTTTAAATTCTTTATGTGCAACAAGAAAAACTTGGATCTCTGAATCAGCTAAAGCTGAATTCAAATCTACAAGTTTTAGTTGATTGTTGCTAGTTGATAGTTGATAGTCAAGTGGTATGTTTGGTTCTACGCAAACTACATTTTTTAGTTCATCCGTGAGTCTTCTAGCTATATAAAGAGCTGGTGATTCTCTCAGAAATTCAGGAGAGAAGATGATATTTGATGTGTCAAACTGCTCGTTTATCGTCTTGGTGTACCCTACCGGGATCGTCGACTTGATCACCAT
>JACXVH010000167.1 GCA_014763515.1 Flavobacteriaceae bacterium | reverse complement strand
ACCCCAAACCCATTAGAGCCTATTTTAAATCAATAGTATGGAAAAGAAATTTAAGTTTATTATCAGCGGCGGTGGAACTGGAGGACATATTTATCCAGCAATAGCTATAGCGAATGAACTCAAAGATCGCTTTCCTAATGCGTCGTTTCTATTTGTTGGTGCTAAGGATAAAATGGAAATGCAAAAGGTCCCTCAAGCTGGATATGAAATTGAAGGACTATGGATTTCAGGAATTCAAAGAAAGATAACTATTCAAAATTTAATGTTTCCATTTAAGCTTATATCAAGTTTATGGAAATCGTATAAAATTTTAAAGAAATTTAAACCTAATGTTGTTATTGGGACTGGAGGTTTTGCTAGTGGGGCTATTTTAAAAATGGCTTCGATTATGCGAATACCAACATTAATTCAAGAACAAAATTCATATCCAGGAATTACAAATAAACTTTTGTCAAAAAAAGCAGCTTCAATTTGTGTTGCTTATGAGGGTATGGAACGATTTTTTTCAAAGGAAAAATTAAAAATAACTGGAAATCCAGTCAGACAAGATTTGTTGTCTATAGACGATAAATGTTTACAAGCATTGACATATTTTGAGCTTAACCCTGAAAAGAGAACACTATTAGTTTTGGGCGGAAGTTTAGGGGCAAGGAGGATTAATCAACTACTGTATAAAGAATTAGATTTTATTCTCGAGTTAGGAATTCAAGTAGTTTGGCGGAATTCAAGTAGTTTGGCAATGTGGAAAGTTGTATTATGACGAGTATAAATATTTAAATGAGAAAGAAAACGTACATGTTTTTGGGTTTATTGATAGAATGGATTTTGCTTATGCAGCAGCCGATTTTATAATTTCTCGTTCAGGTGCTTCTTCTATCTCAGAATTATGTATTGTAGGAAAACCAACAGTTTTAATTCCATCGCCTAATGTAGCGGAAGATCATCAAACTAAAAACGCAATGTCATTATTCGATAATAAAGCGGCTATTTTGTTAAAGGAAATAGAGTTAGAAGAAAAATTTAAACGCACTTTTGCCGATTTAGTTTCAAATGATGAGTTACAAGAAAAATTAAGTAAGAGAATTCATAAAAGAGCGTTACCAAATGCAACAAATAATATTGTTGACGAAATAGAAAGATTAATTGGAATAAGAAAGTAAAATGAATTTACAACAAATAAATAGCGTTTATTTTATTGGCATTGGAGGCATTGGAATGAGTGCCTTGGCTCGCTATTTTATGCATATTGGTAAAAATGTTGCAGGTTACGATAAAACACCTACACAACTTACTGATGAATTAATCGATTCAGGAATGTCAATTCATTTTGAAGACGATGTTAAATTAAAAAAAAAGAGCTGAAGTTTTAGGTTTAATTACTAAAGACACCTTTTGTTTTGCCATAGCAGGAACTCATGGTAAAACAACAACATCTAGTATTTTAGGTCATATTCTTTTTGAAAGTGGTGTAGATGTTACAGCTTTTTTAGGAGGAATTGTTGAAAATTATAATTCAAATTTAATTGGAACTGGTAAAACCGTTACTGTTGTCGAAGCAGATGAGTTTGATCGTTCATTTTTACATTTGTATCCAAATTTAGCTTGTGTTAATTCTATAGATGCAGATCACTTGGATATTTATGGTGATGCTTCAGCTATCGAAGATTCGTTTAGAGAATTTGCAAATAAAGTAGCAACTAAAGATTTATTTATAGCAAACGGACTTCCATTAAATGGAAATACAATTGGTGTTAATGTTTCTTCGGATTTTGAAGCTCAAAATATTAGAATTGAAAACGGATTTTATGTTTTCGATGTGAAAACTCCAAATGAAATTATTGCTGATGTAAAATTTGGGTTACCAGGTCATCATAATTTATCTAATGCTTTAATTGCTTTAGCAATGGCAAAAAGTTATGGTGTTTCAAATGATAATATTAAAAACGCCTTAGCTTCTTTTAAAGGAGTTAGACGTCGTTTTTCATTTCAAATTAGAGAAGAGAAGTTAGTGTATATAGATGATTATGCACATCATCCAACAGAAATAAATGCAGTTCATCAAGCAGTTCGAGAATTATTTCCTAATAAAAAAGTGTTGGCAGTATTTCAGCCACATTTATTCTCCAGAACTAAAGATTTTGTAGATGGTTTTGCCGAAAGTTTATCACAGTTTGATGAAGTAATGTTATTAGAGATTTATCCAGCTCGAGAATTACCAATGGAAGGAGTAAATTCTAGTTGGTTGTTAAGTAAAATAAATAATCAAAATAAGAGATTAGTTGAAAAACAAGAATTGTTAACCAATATTAAAAAATCAAATTTTGATGTTTTGGTGACAATAGGTGCTGGCGATATAGGAGAAATGGTAAAAGACATTAAAAAAATGTTAGATGAAGAAGCTAAATTGGTATAATATTCGATTGGTTGTTATCGTTGTTTTAATGGTTTTTTTGTATTCTTTTTCGAGTACTAGAAATGAAAATCGTAAAATAAAGGAGCCAACTATTTCATTTGCAAAAGGTCAAGAGAATTTGTTCATAACTCATGAAATAGTTAATAACTTGTTGAAACAAAATTTAGGAGGCACGTATAATATTAAAAAAGTTAAAGTAGATTTGAATACTCTAGAAACTGTTCTCGATGATCACGAGATGATAGAAAAAGCAGAAGTTTTTTCGACAATAGACGGTTCTCTAAGTGCGCTAATAACCCAAAAGACCCCGATCGTTCGTTTTGTGTCAAGTAATGATTCATATTATCTTGATAGCAAAGGAATTAAAATGCCGTTATCTGAAAACTTTTCTGCGAGAGTACCTCTTGTAACAGGTTCGCTTGCCGAAAACGGAACGGAAAAATATATAGAATTGTTTAATGAAATTAGTAAAGACGATTTCTTAAGCAAGAACATTACTGGTGTTAAAATATTACCATCAGGAAGTGTTATTATGACGAATAGGAATTTCGATTACAAAATTATTTTCGGGAATCCTATATATGTTAAAAAGAAATTAGATAATTACAAAGCCTTCTTTTACCACGCTGTAAAAGATACTTTGGTTAAAAATTATAAAGAAGTAAACCTTATGTTTACGCAACAAGTAGTTTGTAAGAAATAGAATTAAAGTAAAATGAACAAAGACAACATTGCAGTAGGACTAGACATCGGAACCACAAAAATTGTGGCAATGATTGGTAGAAAAAATGAATATGGAAAGTTAGAAATTCTTGGCTTGGGTAAAGCGAAGAGTTTAGGTGTTCATAGAGGCGTTGTAAATAATATTACACAAACTATTCAATCTATTCAACAAGCAGTAATTGAAGCTGAAAATGATTCAGGCTACAAAATCAATGATGTTGTAGTAGGAATTGCAGGTCAGCACATCAGAAGTATTCAACATAGTGATTATATCAGTAGAAATAATCCAGATGAAGTAATAGGAGATTTAGATATCGACATGTTAATTGGTCAAGTACACAAATTAGCCATGTTGCCTGGAGAAGAAATTATTCATGTTTTACCTCAGGAATTTAAGGTTGATGGTCAAGCTGAAATAAAAGAGCCGATTGGAATGTATGGTGGACGTTTAGAAGCAAGTTTTCATGTAGTTGTGGGTCAAGCTGCATCTATTCGTAATCTAGGAAGATGCGTTAAAAGCGCAGGATTAGAACTTTCAGGATTAACACTAGAACCTTTGGCTTCCTCTGATGCTGTTTTGAGTCAAGAAGAAAAAGAAGCAGGAGTTGCTCTAATTGATATAGGTGGTGGAACAACAGATTTAGCCATTTTTAAAGATGGAATTATTCGACACACAGCTGTTATTCCATTCGGAGGAAACGTGATTACTGAAGATATCAAAGAGGGCTGTTCAATCATTGAAAAACAAGCAGAACTTTTAAAAGTGAAATTTGGTTCTGCGTGGCCGGGTGAAAATAAAGACAATGAAATTGTTTCTATACCTGGTTTAAGAGGTCGTGAGCCTAAAGAAATTTCACTAAAAAACTTGTCGAAAATTATTCACGCAAGAGTAGTGGAAATTATTGAACAAGTATATTCTGAAATTAAATTATATGGGCATGAAGACCCAAAGAAAAAACTGATCGCTGGAATCGTACTAACTGGAGGGGGGTCTCAATTAAAGCACATTAAACAACTTGTAGAATACATTACCGGTATGGATACGAGAATTGGGTATCCAAACGAACATTTAGCAGGTAATTCAAACGAAGAATTATCGAGTCCTTTATACGCTACTGCTGTAGGTCTAGTTATGAATAGTATTAGAAATAATACTAAGAGTGCAACACCTTTAGTAGAGTTAAAGAAAGAAGAGCCAGTTGTTCAAGAGCCTATTAAATTTGTAGAACAACAAGAAACAGTTGAAGAAGTAAAAGAGCCTATTATGTCTCAAGAAACGGAAACTACTGGTGAAAAAATCAAAAAATCATTTTTTGATAAATATATAGACAAGATAAAAGAATTTTTAGATAACGCAGAATAAAAAAATACCACAATTATGTCAGAGTTTACAAATATTGAATTCAATTTACCAAAAAACCAATCAAACGTTATCAAAGTTATTGGTGTAGGAGGTGGCGGTAGTAACGCTATCAACCACATGTTCAAACAAGGAATCAAAGGTGTTGATTTCGTTGTGTGCAATACAGATGCACAGGCTTTACAAAATAGCCCTGTTCCAAATAAAATTCAGTTAGGAGTTAATTTAACTGAAGGACTAGGTGCTGGTGCAAATCCAGAAGTTGGCCATCAATCAGCTATTGAAAGTGTTGCCGAAATTGAAAAAATGTTAGACACTAACACAAAAATGGTTTTCATTACTGCTGGTATGGGTGGTGGAACGGGAACAGGTGCTGCTCCTGTAATTGCTCAACTAGCTAAAGAAAGAGATATATTAACTGTTGGTATCGTTACAATTCCTTTTCAATTTGAAGGGAAAAACCGTACAGAACAAGCAATGCAAGGTGTTGAAAAATTGCGTAAACAGGTAGATTCTCTAATTGTAGTTAACAATAATAAATTAAGGGAAGTATATGGTAATTTAGGCTTTAAAGCCGGATTTTCAAAAGCAGATGAAGTGTTAGCAACTGCGGCTCGTGGTATTGCCGAAGTTATTTC
>JACXVH010000166.1 GCA_014763515.1 Flavobacteriaceae bacterium | reverse complement strand
GGACTCATAAATTGTCCTTTTTTAAGATTTACTGTTTTTCCAGTATTAGCAGCCGCAACTACTAAATCGGTTTGGCGTACTAAAAATGCCGGAATTTGTAAAACATCTACATATTCAGCAGCCATGGCAGCATCTTCATTAGTATGAATATCTGTAACTGTTGGGACACCAAATTCTTTTGAAACTTTATTTAAAATTTTTAAGGCTTTTTCGTCACCAATTCCAGTAAAACTATCTACTCTAGAACGATTTGCTTTTTTAAAAGATCCTTTAAAAACGTAAGGAATTTTTAAATCGTCAGTAATTTTTACAAGTCTTTCGGCTATTTGCATAGCCATTTCTTCTCCTTCAATAGCACACGGACCAGCTAATACAAAGAAATTTCCACTGTCAGTATGTTTAATTTGAGGTATGTTGTTTAAATTCATGTTGTCTATTTTTTCGGTTGCAAAGATACTAACAATTGTTATTTTTTTGATGCTACAATTGTTACAAAATTTATTTTTCTATTTCTGTTATTGGTTTAATATTGAATCCTTTAGGACAAAGTATTTTACCTTTTTCATAAATATTAAAATGTAACTTCACTTTTTTAGGATTATTTTTAAAAGTTACTTCATAAATACCAAGAGTTCCAGCTCCCATTGTGTTGTGTGTAGTTGGAAACGGACAACAAGTATCAATCTTTTCATATTTTTCAATTGGCTCATTATTGGGACCTAGTAAACCATTAAAAAAATAACTTATATAAATACTTTCTTGTCTTTCTAACATTAATCCAATGTTTATAGGATAGTCAGCATCGTATCCATATTTCATATCATTTGCATGTTCAGTAAACACAAATGCTTTATTGACAACCTTTGGTTTAGTTGCAGTTTCATCTACATTTTTTAATGTAGATTTTGTACTAGTACAACTAGTAATTACTAGAACGGCGAAAATGTAAAGAATCTTTTTCATTATTTATTTTTTAAAAAATAACTAACTATAGCAGCAATTACTACACCAAACGATAATTTATCGAAAATGTTGTTTTTTACAAATACACCAATGTTATATTGAAAATCTGCTATTTCTTTATTGCTTGAAGCTCTTTTGGCTAATTCAAAAAAATCGGGTGACAAATAAGTAAATGTTACGTAAACTATTAAACTAGAGGTTAAAGCTATAAAAAAGGAAGCAATAATACCACTAGTTGTAGCTTGTTTCCAATTGATATTTCCTTCAAAAATTTTGTCTTTCTTTTCTTTGATTTGGAAATAGTAAATTATTATACCTACAAATACAAATAGTAAGTTAAAAAGCGATTCATATTGAACTTTTGTTGAATGAAAGCCTAAAGATTTTTCTAAAAACATCCATAATAAATAAATTGCGGCATACCATAATGACCATTTTATTTCAACTGAGTATTTGTTCATTTTATCATTTTAAATTTAGCTCAAAGATACTGTTTTTATTGGAATTGTTTTTAACCTTATCGATGCGTATCTTTGCAATTAAAAATTGCTGTTATGAATTATTTATTGGGAACTTGGCATTGGTCAATTTCAGGTTTTTTAATTGGCTTAGTAATGCTAATTCTAATTTACTTTGGAAAAAGTTTCGGAATGTCTTCAAATTTGAGAACAATTTGTACCATGTTAGGTGCTCAAAAATTCTCCGATTTTTTTAAGTTCGATTGGAGAGAACAAAAATGGAGTTTAGCTGTTATTCTTGGAGCTATTTTAGGCGGTTTTATTGCCATTCAATTTTTGAGTAATAATGAAATAGTTGATTTAAATCCTAAAACTATTGAAGCTTTACAAAATTACCAAATAGATTATGAAAAAGGAAAATTGTTACCTGAAGCGCTATTTTCATTTGAAAACATTTTTACTTTAAAAGGTATTGCAATTTTATTTTTAGGGGGAATTTTAGTTGGTTTCGGAACGCGTTATGCTGGAGGTTGTACTTCTGGACATGCAATTTCTGGATTAAGTAATTTACAAATTCCATCACTTATTGCCGTTATAGGATTTTTTGTTGGCGGTTTAATTATGGTGCATTTAATTTTTCCTTTAATTTTTTAGTAATGAAGTTATTTAGATTTTTCGCAGTTGGTATTATTTTCGGTATTGTTTTAACAAAATCTGAGGCGGTTTCTTGGTATAGAATTTTTGAAATGTTCCGTTTCGAATCGTTTCATATGTACGGAATTATTTGTACTGCAATTGTAACTGGTATTATTGGTTTACAAATTATCAAAAAGAAGAAAGTTAAAGATTTCAATGGTTATCCTATAATGATTGTTGAAAAAGAAAAAGGCTTTTACAGATATATAATTGGCGGTTTGTTATTTGGATTAGGGTGGGGACTTGTAGGAAGTTGCCCAGGACCAATATTCATATTAATTGGAACTGGAGCTGTATCTATGATAATTGTTTTAATTGGCGCTGTACTTGGAACATTCCTGTATGGAATTATAAAAGATAAGTTACCTCATTAAGAAATGTGACATAAGTTACAATTTTTGTTTTGATATAACTTTAATTTCGCTCTCTAAAATTGAATAAATGGAAACAAAAATTATAATACAAAACCTTAAATGTGGTGGTTGCGCCAATACTGTTACTAAAAATTTAATGCAATTAGACGGAGTTTCTAATGTAATGGTTGATGTGGAAGAAAGTTCAGTTACATTAAATTATGAAAATGAAAACTGCTTAAATGAAGTTAAAAGTACTTTAAATAGGTTGGGTTATCCTGAAGATGGAGAAGCAAATTCATTAACTTCAAAAGCAAAATCTTATGTAAGTTGCGCTGTTGGAAAGGTGTCAAAATAATTTCATAAGTTTAGCTTATTTAGAATTATTTTAAATTTTGTTTTGTAAGTTTTTTTTCTTAAAAGTTTCTTAAAAAATGTTTTTATTTGTAGCATAACTTTTAAAAAATTATTACAAATGAAAAAAATTCTATTCTTATTCGTTTCTGCCTTAACATTAGGTTTAACATCATGTAGTAAAGATGATGGAGATTCAGCTTCAATCATAGGAGATTGGGAATATGTACAAACTGGTTATAGATATGCTGGTGAAGAGGTTTTAGAGGCATATGATAATGATTGTTCAACAAATAAAGATTATACTTCATTTAATGAAGATGGTACATTGACTGATTACTATTATGATATGGATTGTGATGTTTATGCTGATTCTGGTACATGGTCTAAAGATGGAAAAAATTTAACAGTTACACTTTATGGACAAACTGAAACTGCTAAAATTGAAAAATTATCTTCTTCAACTTTGAAAGTAAGTATTATTTATAATGAAGATGGAGAAAATTATGAATATGTTCAAGTTTTCAAAAGAAAATAATTACAAGTTAAATAAAAAAAATCCCGATGAAAATCGGGATTTTTTTTATTGTATTTCAGCACTTAAACCAGCGTCGAGTAAAGCACTGCATTTGGGTTGTAGCTCTTTAATTGATCCTGTTTTTACAGTACATTTTCCTGTGTAATGTACTAAAATTGCACATTGTTCTGCTTGTAAAGGATCGTGTTCACAAACCTTAATTAAAGTTTCAATCACATAATCAAAAGTATTTACATCATCATTAAATAAAATAATTTCGTTAAGGTTACCAACTAATTCTTCCACTAAAACTTCTTCTTGTACTTTTTCTATTGTGCTCATAAACTGTAAATTAATTCTTCAAATTTAAGAAATTTTCTTGTATTTTAATGACATCCAATTGTTTCTAACAATTTCTTTATCATACGTTAAGCCTTTAGCAACACAACTTTCATTTAT
>JACXVH010000165.1 GCA_014763515.1 Flavobacteriaceae bacterium | reverse complement strand
TTTTTTCTGAAATGTTTGACGGAATGATAACTTTTTTAAAAGATAATTCATTTAAATAACGGTTGCCGTTGGTTTTAATTATTAATTCTCTTTGAGAAAAAATCTGACTTGCACAACGTGAGAGGGAAAAGCAAGGCGAAAACCCTTAGCTCCAAGCAAAAAAATGTTGGCTTGTAAAAAATCATATACATATTAAATCCTTATTGTTTCGGCAGTAGGGATTATTTTTTTTTAATTATTAATTCTCTTTGAGAAATTGGCACAAACTTTGTAATATTGCATTAAATTAAATTTAATAACTTATGAAAAAAATTTATTTATTATTTGCTTTTGTTTTTACGACTTTTATTTATTCTCAAACAACCTTAGAAGAATATAATTACATGTTATCTGGTTATCATATACAAAAATCAAATGGTTTAGATTTAAAAAATGGTTATGAATTTGAAGAAGTTTTAAACGAAACTTTGAACGGTATTAACTATAACATTGTAGCTATGTCAAAAACAAATAAATCTTTTGTTGGTTTAATAGTTACTATATCTGCAAAGGATGAACAGTTTTATTATGCCGTACCAGTTGAAAATTCTGACTTATTTTTAAAGTATTATCAAGAACTACAAGAATTAAAAACCGTTAATAATCAAATTCTTATTGATTATAATTATTTAACAAGTACAATTTTAGCTAGTGTATTTTACAACATAAAAAATTAGATGTTTATTATTAATTCTCTTTAGGAAAATATAAACCCCGAAATTTTTTATTTTCGGGGTGTTTTTTTATATTGAAAAAAGTATTAATATTGCATCATTATTACGGCAAAACGTTCATAAAATTGTAGGGTCTTAAAAATCAAACAGTTAATTAAAAACTGTTTATTTTTTGAATTATAATATACATTATGTAAAATAGAAAATTTTATTATATCCATTTTTCTTGTATCTTTACTAAAAACTATTTATATATGAAAAACCCTATTGCTGAACGCATTGCCGATTTTTTAAAACAATTTCATCCTTTTAAACAATTGAAATACGAAGATATTTTTACTGTTTCTAAAAATTGTTCAGTTTTATATTTAGAAAAAAATCAAATATTATTTAATGTAAATGACAAAACACACAGTGATTTCTATGTAGTTGCAAATGGCGCAATCGGTTTATCGGTTACTTCAGATACAGATGATATTTTAATCGATAAATGTAATGTATGTATCAAAAATACAAACACTTTCCTAACGAACAACATACTACTTTAGATGAATTATGTGATGAATTTAAAGTTAGAAAATCTGATCGTCATACAGCTACAGGAGATGCATTTATTACAGCTTTAATTTTTTTAAAACTTAAGAAAAAACTATCTATTTAAATGAAAATCAAAATTTTAATATTAATTTCTTTTTTGTTTTGTTTTTTAGAATGGGGAAACAATAAAGCTGCTTTTATATTTGAAATCATCTATACCATTTTTATTGAAAAGTTATCAGTAGGAAATTTTTTTGACCCAATAATTTTTTTAAGTTTTATTTCAATTCTTATAATTCTAATTAGTTTATTTGCTAATATTAATATTAAACTTCAAAAAATAACTGTAATTTTTTTAACGTTATTGGTTTTATTTTTCTTATTAATAGGTTTATTATCAATTCGTTATAAGATCATTATTTCAACTCTGCCGTTTTTATATTTTTCAAATTTGTATTTTAAACAACTTAGAAATCAAAAAAAAATGCTTTCAATTTGAAAGCATTTTTTTTTATAATTTTCCATCTTTAATTTCATCAACTATTTCTGGATTTAATAAGGTAGAAATATCTCCAAAATTACTAAAGTCGCCTTCCGCAATTTTTCTTAAAATTCTACGCATAATTTTTCCAGAACGAGTTTTAGGTAATCCATTTACAAATTGAATTTTATCTAATTTAGCAATAGGTCCTATTTGATCAGAAATTAATTGATTAATCTCTTTTCTTAAATTGTCTTGGTTACGAGATTCTCCAGTTTCTTTCAAGATTACATAACCATATAATGCATTTCCTTTAACATCGTGAGGGAAACCTACAATTGCACTTTCTGCAACTGCTTGGTGTTCATTAATTGCATCTTCAATTGGAGCAGTTCCTAAATTATGTCCAGAAACAATAATAACGTCATCTACTCTACCTGTAATTCTGTAATAACCAACTTCATCACGTAAAGCGCCATCACCAGTGAAATATTTTCCTGGGAAAGCTGAGAAATAAGTTTCTTTATAACGTTGATGATCTCCCCAAATTGTTCTAGCCATTGATGGCCAAGGAAATTTTATACATAAACTACCTGTTACTTGATTTCCTTCAATTTCATTACGTAATTCATCCATTAAAACAGGCTGAATTCCTGGTAAAGGTAAAGAAGCATAAGTCGGTTTAGTTGGAGTAACAAAAGGAATTGGTGATATCATTATTCCTCCAGTTTCAGTTTGCCACCAAGTATCAACTAACGGACAACGTTTTCCTCCTACATGATCGTTGTACCAGTGCCAAGCCTCTTCATTAATTGGTTCCCCTACAGACCCAATAACTTTTAATGAACTTAATGGGAATTTTTGAACATAATCTAAGCTTTCTTTTGCTAAAGCTCTAATTGCTGTTGGTGCAGTATAGAATTGGTTAACTTTATGTTTTTCAATTACTTCCCAAAAACGACTAAAATCTGGATAAGAAGGAACACCTTCAAAAATAACAGTTGTTGCACCGTTTAAAAGCGGTCCGTATAAAATATAAGAATGTCCTGTAATCCAACCAATATCAGCAGTACACCAATACACATCTTCCTCTTCATAATTGAAAACATTTTTAAATGTGTAAGCAGTATAAACCATATATCCAGCAGTTGTATGCAACATACCTTTTGGTTTACCTGTTGATCCTGAAGTATATAAGATAAATAATGGATCTTCAGCATCCATTACAACAGCCACATGATTATCGAGTGCTTTATCTAAAAGAGGTTGTAACCATAAATCACGACCTTCTTTCATTTCCACTACTGAGTTTGTTCTTTTGGCTACTAAAACTTTTTCAACACAAGGACATTTTTCTAAAGCTTCATCAACAATTCCTTTTAAATCGATTGTTTTATTACCTCTATAACTTCCATCTGATGTGATTACCATTTTAGCTTCACAGTCATTAACTCTTGCTGCAACAGCCGAAGCAGAGAAACCTGCAAAAACAACTGAGTGAACTGCACCAATTCTAGCACAGGCTAAAACAGCATAAGCTAGTTCTGGCACCATTGGCAAATAAATACATACTCTATCTCCTTTTTTAATACCTTGTTCCTGTAAAACATTAGCCATTTTAGAAACCTCTTTATATAACTGATTATAAGTTATATGTTGTGCAGGCTCATCCAGATTATTGGGTTCAAAAATAATAGCTGTTTTATCACCTCTTTTATTTAAATGTCTGTCGATACAATTTTTAGTAATATTTACTTTTGCATTTAAAAACCATTTAAAATTAGCTTGTTCAAAATCAAATTCAAAAACCTTATCCCATTTTTGATACCAAGTAAAATTTTCATCGGCAATACGATCCCAGAATTTTCTAGGTTCTCTTACCGACTTTTTATACATTTTAAAATAATTTTCTAAATCTTTTATTTTATAATAACTCATAATTTTTCTGTTAGTTTGTAAATGTAAATATACGTATTCTAGGATTTTTAAAATAAAATGGCATTAGTAAATTTTTTGTGGTATTAATTTAAGGTTTCCAAAATAAAATAGTGCATTAATTCTAAATCGATTAAAATTGACAAAGCCTCTTGC
>JACXVH010000164.1 GCA_014763515.1 Flavobacteriaceae bacterium | reverse complement strand
TTTTTTGACTTGACAAAATGTTTTTACAATTTTTTTTTAAAATATTTTATTTTTTTTATAAAACCTCATTTTCAAAGGGTTATCAAGATAAAATATAAGCCTAATTTTATTAATTACTTCCTTTTTTTGGATGAACCAAATTCATTTCGTCAATTAAATGCTTCGCACCTGCATATTTATCGATAATAAATAATACATAACGAATGTCAACCATAATGTTTCTACATATTTCTGGATCGTAATGAATGTCGCTCATAGTACCTTCCCAAACACGGTCAAAGTTTAATCCAATTAAATTTCCGTTGGCATCTAAAGCCGGGCTTCCAGAGTTTCCTCCTGTGGTGTGATTTGTCGCAATAAAACAAACTGGCATTTTTCCATTTTTAGCATAAGGGCCGTAATCTTTATTTTTAATTAAATCTAATAATTTAGTTGGAACATCAAATTCGTAATCACCTGGTACATATTTTTCCATTACACCTTCTAAATGCGTAACTGGTTCATAATATACTGCATCACTTGGGCTATATCCTTTAACTTGTCCGTAAGTAATTCTCAAAGTGCTGTTAGCATCAGGAAAGAATCTTCCGTTAGGGAACATTTCTAATTGCGCTTTCATATAATCGCGTTGTAATGCACCAATTTCTAAATTGATTTCGTCATATTTAGGTGCAATATTCTTGTAGAAATTATCGGCTAATTTTTTAACTAATATATAACCTTTATCTTTATTTAAGTTTTTGAATATTTTTTGAGCATTTCCTTCCATTAAAGATTTTAATCCATTGTATGAAGTTAATTTTGATTTCGAATAAACTTCGCTTACAATTTTGTTTTTATCTAATGCTTTTAAATCTGTAGAAAGTAAAGGAGATTTTTCTAAATAAAGTGCTATTAATTTTTCAGCTACTTTTTCATCTACTTGAGCATTGAAATCTTTATAAAAACTCTCAAATCCTTTAACAGTATTGTCTTTTCTGTCATTAAATGCTTGTTCGCCTTTTGTTTTGTATACTTGCTCTAATTGGTATAAGCGAAACCCTGCACTTAACAACTCAGTATTACGTAAAACAACTTCTATGAAGTAATCTCTAGCTAAAGCATAATCGTTAATTGCTTTATAATTCTTTTCAAAGTTTGAAAGTAAATTACCATATTCGGCTTGTTTACCATTTTTAGTAACTTGTTTTAAGAATTCGGTTTCATATTCTTTTTTAAGTTGAATAGCATTTGATTTTTTTAAACCTTGGCTTTCACCAATCCATTTTTTCCAATAATTAGCTACACTTGCGTATTTTGAAGCATATTGAATTTTAATAGCCTGATCTTTACGCATAAATCCGTCTTGAACTTTTAAAGCTGCATCACGAACTTCAATTTTTGCAGGATTTAATGTGTTTACAATTTGTTCAACTGCAAATGAAGGTAAATATTCTTGTGTTCTTCCAGGGAAACCAAAGACCATAGTAAAATCTCCTTCAGAAATTCCGTCTATAGAAACTGGTAAAAAGTGCTTCGGAGTATAAGGAACGTTATCTTTAGAATATTCGGCTGGTTTGTTGTCTTTGTTAGCATAGATTCTAAAAATTGAAAAATCACCTGTATGGCGTGGCCAAACCCAGTTATCCGTATCTGAACCGAATTTACCAATTGAACTTGGTGGTGCGCCTACTAAACGGATATCTTTAAATGTTTCAGTTACAAATAATATATATTGATTTCCTTCGTAAAAAGTTTTGATTTTATTTTCTTGCCAAGCTTCTTTTGGAAATGTAGATTGAATTCTAGTAATATTTTCTTGAATTTTCTTTTGTTTGTCAGCTTCGTTTGAAAGTTGTGCAACACCTTCTAAAACAGTATTGGTAACATCGTGAATGCTTACTATTAGAGTAGCAACCATTCCTGGATTAGGTAATTCTTGATCCATTGACATTGCCCAAAATCCATCTTGCAAATAATCGTGCTCAACAGTCGAATGACTTTGAATTTCTCCATAACTACAATGGTGATTGGTTAATAATAATCCTTTTGGTGAAATAATTTCTGAAGTGCATCCGCCATCGAAGTGAATAATGGCATCTTTAATACTAGAATTGTTTGCATCGTAAATGTCTTCGGCTGAAATTTTCATGCCTAAGCGTTGCATTTCGCTTTCGTTCATTCCTTTTAACATACTTGGAATCCACATTCCACCTTGTTGTGCAAAAATTGGGAATGAAAGTAAAACGATAAGTAATTTTAAAATTCTCATTTTTTAATAGGTTTTAATGTCGCAATTTACGGAAAATATAAATTAGCGTTAATTCTTTATGTTTTATTTAAGAATGTGAGTAATAATTTTTTTTGTTGCTCCTTTATTCATTTGAACAAAAGTTTTACAAATATGACCTTTTTCCAATCTTTCATCCGAATTGTACAAAAGCGAATCAAAAGCAAGTTTCAATTCATCATTAGTTTTAATTGAGATACAACCCTCTTGATGAACCAAAGCAGTTGCTTCTGCAAAATGTGAATAATTTGGACCAATAACTATTGGAACGCCAAAAGTGGCTGGTTCTAATATATTGTGAACACCAGGATTTCCAAAACCACCACCAACATAAGCAATATCAGCATAACTGTAAATTTTGGTTAAAATTCCAATAGTATCAATAATGAAAACTTGAAATTCACCTAAGTTTTTATTTTCTTTTTCTGAAAATAAAACTGTTTTCTTTTTTATTGAAGATGTAAGGCTTGAAATCTGCTCTTCTTTAATGTTATGAGGCGCAATAATAAATTTTACTTCATCAGCACTTTGATTGATATAATTAACCAGTAACTCTTCATCTTTAGGCCAAGAACTTCCAATAACAATTAGAGTCGCCTTGTCTTTTTGAGCGGAGTCGAGAAATCTAAAATTATCAATAAAATCTAGCGAATTATCTCTATTTAAAATATCAACCACTCTATCAAAACGTGTGTCACCAGAAATAGTTACATTATTAAAACCAATAGATTGAATCAATTTTTTTGAGGAATCATTCTGAACAAAAAAGTGATTGAAAGTTTTAAGTGCATCTCTATAAAATCCACCATACCATTTAAAGAAAGCTTGTTTTTCTCTAAAAATTCCTGAAACTAGATAGGTTGAAATGTTTAATCTTTTTAACTCGTTTAGATAATTGGGCCAAAATTCATATTTAATAAATAAAACTAATTCAGGATGAATAGTTTTTATAAATTCTTTTGCGTTTGATTGGGTGTCAAGTGGTAAATAAACCGTTGCATCAGCTAAGGTGTTGTTTTTTCTAACTTCATAACCAGAAGGAGAGAAGAAAGACACAACTAATTTATGCTCTGGAAATTCTTTTTTTAAAGCTTCCATAACGGGAATTCCTTGTTCGTATTCGCCTAAAGAAGCAGCGTGAACCCAAATAACTTTATCACTAGGATTAATTTTGCTTCTTAGGGTTGGAAAAACATCTTTTCGACCTTTTACAAACAGTTTTAGTTTCGGACTAAAAAGTGCCAAAAGCTTTAAGATTAAACTAGCAATGTGCGTTAAAATGGTATAGAAAAATAGCATGCTAACAATTTATTGGCTAAAATACGTTTCTTTTTCTTTATGCTAAAAAAGTAGCACATTATTTCTTACTTTTGTTAAGCTAAATTTTATTACAATGCGAAAATTACAAATGGTTGACTTAAAAAGTCAATACGAAAAAATAAAAGATGAAGTGAATGCTTCTATTCAAGAAGTTTTAGATACAAATACATACATAAACGGACCTTTGGTTCACCAGTTTCAAGCTGATTTAGAAAAATATTTAGGTGTAAAACA
>JACXVH010000163.1 GCA_014763515.1 Flavobacteriaceae bacterium | reverse complement strand
ATTGCTGGTGGTGCTGTGCGTGCGGTATTAGAGTCGGTTGGGATTCATGACGTATTGTCAAAATCTCAAGGATCATCAAATCCTCATAACGTTGTAAAAGCAACTTTTGATGCTTTATTACAAATGAGAAGTGCTGCTACTGTTGCAAAACAAAGAGGAGTTTCTCTTGATAAAGTATTTAAAGGATAAAAATTCAAGGAAAATGGCAAAAATTTTAGTAAAACAAGTTAGAAGTAGAATTAACTGTCCTGAAACTCAAAAAAGAACATTAGATTCTTTAGGGTTAAGAAAATTAGGACAAGTTGTTGAGCATGACGCAAGTCCTGCAGTCCTTGGAATGGTAAATAAAGTTAAACACTTAGTTTCTGTAGAAGAAACTAAATAATAATTTTCGTTATGAATTTAAGTAACTTACAGCCAGCTGAAGGTTCAGTTCACAACCAAAATAAAAGAGTAGGTAGAGGACAAGGTTCTGGTAAAGGTGGTACTTCAACAAGAGGTCACAAAGGAGCTAAGTCACGTTCTGGCTATTCTAAAAAAATTGGTTTTGAAGGAGGTCAAATGCCACTTCAAAGACGTGTTCCTAAGTTTGGATTCAAAAATATCAACAGAGTTGAATATCAAGGTGTAAACTTAGATACAATTCAATTATTAGTAGACAATGGTCTTATTACTGATACTTTGGATTTTGACGTATTAGTTCAAAATCGTTTAGCTACAAAAAATAGCTTAGTAAAGATTTTAGGAAGAGGTGAGCTAAAAGCTAAACTTAAAGTAAGTAAAAAATAGAATTTTGTTAACTCTAGGTTTGTTATTAGTTTACCGTTTTGGTGCACAAGTAACACTTCCAGGTATTGATGCTACTAAATTAGGAAATCTTACTAATCAAACAGAAGGAGGTATCGGATGGTTAATAAATGTATTTACAGGAGGCGCGTTTTCGCAAGCCTCTGTATTTGCTTTAGGTATTATGCCATACATTTCTGCATCGATTGTAGTTCAGTTAATGGGAATTGCAATTCCTTATTTGCAAAAATTACAAAGTGATGGAGAAAGCGGTAGAAAAAAAATCAACCAAATTACAAGATGGTTAACTATCTTAATTACTCTAGTTCAAGGGCCAGGTTATATCTATAACTTGTATAGAACACTACCAAGTGATGCTTTTTTATTAGGGTTTAGCTCGTTTGCATTCTTGTTTTCTTCTGTTTTAATTTTAGTTACAGGAACTATTTTTGCAATGTGGTTAGGTGAAAAAATTACTGATAAAGGTATTGGTAATGGTATTTCATTATTGATTATGGTAGGTATTATTGCTAGAATGCCACAGGCCTTTATTCAAGAGGTGATGTCAAGAACATCTCAAGAAGTTGGTGGTGGAGCAATGATGATAATTATTGAAGTAATCTTATGGTTCTTAGTAATTATTACATCTATATTATTAGTAATGGCAGTGCGTAAAGTGCCTGTACAATATGCAAGAAGAACAGTTTCTGGAGATTTTGAGCAAGATGGTGCAAGACAATTTATTCCGTTGAAATTAAATGCTTCTGGAGTTATGCCAATCATTTTCGCACAAGCTATCATGTTTATTCCAGCTGCAATTTCAGGTTTTGCTAAAGAATCTGAAACGGCTCAATCGTTAACAACAATGTTTAACAATCCATTTGGATTGGTTTATAATATAGTGTTTGGTTTATTAATCGTTATTTTTACGTATTTTTACACCGCAATTACTGTACCAACAAACAAAATGGCTGACGATTTAAAGAGAAGTGGTGGTTTTATCCCAGGCGTTAGACCAGGTGTTGAGACAAGTGATTATTTAGATAAGTTAATGTCTTTAATTACTTTCCCTGGTTCATTATTCTTAGCTTTAATAGCAATATTACCTGCAATAGTGGTAAGCTTATTAAACGTTCAAGGGGCATGGGGTTATTTCTACGGTGGAACTTCTTTGTTAATTATGGTTGGAGTTGCAATTGATACTATTCAGCAAATAAATTCATATTTATTGAATAGACATTACGATGGTTTGATGAAAAGTGGTAAAAATAGAAAGGCAGTAGCTTAATATTTATGGCAAAACAATCAGCAATAGAACAAGACGGAACAATTGTAGAAGCATTATCAAATGCTATGTTTCGAGTTGAATTAGAAAATGGACATGTTGTAGTAGCTCATATTTCTGGTAAAATGCGTATGCATTATATTAAACTATTACCAGGAGACAAGGTGAAACTTGAAATGAGCCCTTACGATTTGTCAAAAGCAAGAATTACATACAGATACTAAAGCTATTAAAATGAAAGTAAGAGCATCAGTAAAAAAGAGAAGTGCAGAGTGCATTATCGTACGTAGAAAAGGAAGATTATACGTGATCAATAAAAAGAATCCTAGATTTAAACAAAGACAAGGATAATTATGGCAAGAATCGCAGGGGTAGATATACCTAAACAAAAAAGAGGAATAATTGCTTTAACTTATATCTTTGGTATAGGTAAAAGTAGAGCTAAAGAAATCTTAGCTAAAGCTCAAGTGAGTGAAGATAAAAAAGTTCAAGATTGGAATGATGATGAAATCAGCGCAATTCGTGAGGCTGTTTCTTATTTCAAGATTGAAGGTGAATTGCGTTCAGAAATTCAATTAAACATCAAACGTTTAATGGATATTGGATGTCAAAGAGGAATTCGTCACAGAGCTGGACTTCCATTAAGAGGTCAAAGAACTAAGAATAATTCTAGAACTAGAAAAGGTAAGAGAAAAACTGTTGCTAACAAGAAAAAAGCAACTAAATAATAAGTAAGTAATATGGCTAAGACTACAGCAAAAAAACGTAAAGTTATCGTTGAATCTTCAGGAGAAGCACATATTAATGCTACTTTTAATAACATCATTATCTCTTTAACTAATAAAAAAGGGGAAGTTATTTCTTGGTCTTCAGCTGGTAAAATGGGCTTTAGGGGTTCTAAAAAGAATACTCCATATGCAGCTCAAATGGCAGCAGAAGATTGTGCAAAAGTAGCACTTGAGGCAGGACTTAAAAAAGTAAAAGTTTACGTTAAAGGTCCAGGTAACGGAAGAGAATCTGCAATTCGTTCTATCCACAATGGTGGTATCGAAGTTACAGAAATTATTGATGTTACTCCAATTCCTCACAATGGATGTCGTCCTCCAAAGAGAAGAAGAGTATAATTTTTTTAGTATAAACTAAGGTAGGTTTACGATTATCGAAGGATATAGACCTGAATTCATAATCCCTACCTTTATAATTTTTTTAAAATGGCAAGATATACTGGTCCACAAACTAAAATCGCACGTAAATTTGGTGAAGCAATTTTCGGTGACGATAAATCTTTCGAAAGAAGAAATTACCCTCCAGGGCAACATGGTTTAGCCCGTAAAAGAGGTAAAAAATCTGAATATGCTGTTCAGTTAATGGAAAAGCAAAAAGCTAAATATACTTATGGTATTTTAGAAAAACAATTCAGAAACTTATATGAAAAAGCATCTGCTGCATCTGGGGTAACTGGTGAAATTTTATTACAATTATGTGAAGCTCGTTTAGATAATGTTGTTTACAGAATGGGTATTGCTCCTTCAAGAAGAGCTGCACGTCAAATTGTTTCTCACCGTCATATTACTGTAAATGGGGAAGTTGTAAATATCCCTTCATACCATTTAAAACCAGGAGATAAAATCGCGGTTCGTGAAAAATCTAAATCTTTAGATGTAATCGATCGCTCTTTATCTAGTGCATCTGCTGTATACGAGTGGATTACTTGGAACAATGATACTAAAGAAGGTACTTTTGTAGCTGTTCCACAAAGAATTCAGATTCCTGAAAACATTAAAGAGCAACTAATCGTTGAGTTGTATAACAAATAATAATTGACTTTAGTCGAATATGGCATTATTTAATTTTCAAAAGCCCGATAAAGTTATCATGATCGATTCAACCGATTTTGAAGGTAAATTTGAATTTAGACCTTTAGAACCGGGATACGGATTGACTGTTGGTAATGCATTAAGAAGAGTATTACTATCTTCATTAGAAGGTCATGCTATTACTTCAGTAAGAATTGAAGGTGTAGAGCATGAATTTTCTACAATTACTGGAATAGTTGAAGATGTAACTGAAATTATTTTAAATCTTAAACAAGTACGTTTTAAACGTCAAATTGAAGATGTAGATAATGAATCAGTTTCAATTTCATTATCTGGTAAAGAGCAAATTACAGCTGGAGATTTCCAAAAATTTATTTCTGGTTTTCAAGTTTTAAATCCAGACTTAGTAATTTGTAATTTAGATAGTAAAACAACTATCAACATGGAGCTTTCTATCGAAAAAGGTAGAGGTTATGTTCCTGCTGAAGAAAACAAAAAAGCAAATGCACCTATTGGTACTATTTTTACAGATTCTATCTATACACCGGTAAAAAATGTAAAACATTACCGATGGTTCAATACATCCAAAAGATGCTTTAACTGAAGCAGCTAAAACGTTGATTCATCACTTTATGTTGTTTTCTGATGAGAGAATTACATTAGAGGCTGATGAAATTGCTCAAACTGAATCTTACGATGAGGAGTCATTACACATGCGCCAGTTGTTAAAAACTAAGCTTGTAGATATGGATCTTTCTGTTAGAGCATTAAATTGTTTAAAAGCGGCTGAAGTTGATACTTTAGGAGACTTAGTATCTTTCAATAAAAATGACTTAATGAAATTCCGTAATTTCGGTAAAAAATCACTTACTGAATTAGATGAATTAGTTGCTGCTAAAGG
Source organism: Flavobacteriaceae bacterium (assembly GCA_014763515.1). Taxonomy (GTDB): domain Bacteria; phylum Bacteroidota; class Bacteroidia; order Flavobacteriales; family Flavobacteriaceae; genus Flavobacterium. The sequence goes on along the minus strand of JACXVH010000163.1, from coordinate 713 downwards.
TCTAAATTTTGGAATGGATTTAAGTAAATATAAATTAGATAAAGAATAAATTACTTCATATTTTGCTCTCCTTAAAGGATTGACGCAAGATGAGGGTTAAAAAGAAACGTCATGAGACACGGAAAAAAAGTAAATCACTTAAGTAGACAAACTGGTCATAGAAAAGCTATGTTGGCAAATATGGCTTGTTCATTAATTGAGCACAAGCGTATTAACACTACTGTAGCTAAAGCTAAAGCGTTAAAACAATTTGTTGAGCCACTTGTAACGAAGTCTAAAGAAGACACTACTCACAATAGACGTATTGTTTTCTCATACTTACGTAATAAATATGCTGTTACAGAATTGTTCAGAGAAGTAGCTGCTAAAGTTGGTGACCGTCCAGGTGGATACACACGTATCATCAAGTTAGGTAACCGTTTAGGAGATAACGCTGATATGGCAATGATTGAATTAGTAGACTTTAATACAGTTTACAATGGTGGTAAAAAAGAAGTTAAGAAGTCTACTCGTCGTGGTAGATCTAAAAAAGCTGATGCTCCTGCTACAGAAGCTCCTGCTGCTGACGCTTCTGAAAACACTGAAGCAACTGAATAATCATGAAGATTTAAAGTTCAAATATATAAAGGATAAACTATTAAATGTTTATCCTTTTTTTATGTCTAATTTTTAAGGTTCTAAAATTTAATTTACCTTTGCGCAAACAACACAAC
>JACXVH010000162.1 GCA_014763515.1 Flavobacteriaceae bacterium | reverse complement strand
TTTATTTACTCTATCAACATACAATTCACGCAAATAACGACGTTTCATTTTCTTCAAAATATCGTTAGAACCCGATTGTAATGGAATGTGAAAATGCGGCACAAACGTGCGACTTTTTGAAACAAATTCAATCGTTTCATTTTTCAATAGATTTGGTTCAATAGAAGAAATACGTAAACGCTCAATTCCTTCAACCTTGTCTAAATGTTGTACCAATTCTAAAAAAGTATGTTCGTGTTTTTTGTTTCCGAATTCACCTTTTCCGTAATCGCCAATATTTACTCCCGTTAGAACAATTTCTTTAATTCCTTTTGCCGATATTTCAGCGGCATTTTTCATTACATTTTCCATCGTATCGCTACGAGAAATTCCTCTAGCCAATGGAATCGTGCAATAGGTACATTTATAATCACAACCATCTTGCACTTTTAAAAAGGCACGAGTTCTATCGCCAATTGAATAACTACCTACATAAAAATCGGCTTCTTCAATTTCACATGAGTGAACTTCACCCATGTCGTTTTTCGACAAATCGTTGATGTAATCAGTAATTTTGAATTTTTCTGTAGCACCTAAAACCAAATCTACTCCATCAACTGCTGCTAATTCTTCAACAAAAGCTTTATCATTCTTTTGCAAAGCTTTACGCACTACTTGTTTAAATTGTTTATCGGCATTATCCGTAACCGAACAGGTATTGATTACATAAATATCGGCTACTTCTTCAAAGTCAACACGATCAAAACCTTCTTCTTGAAAATTTCTGGCAATAGTGGATGTTTCAGAAAAGTTTAATTTACATCCAAGCGTATAAAACGCTACTTTCTTTTTATTTCCCATAAGTAACACTCAATTAATGAATTCGTTGTCAAAAAATTGAGAAGTGCAAAGATAGTATTAATGTGTCAATTAGACAATATTGGTAATGAATCAATTTATAAATAAAAAAGAGTTCCGAAGAACCCTTTTTAAAAAAACCTAACTAAAAATTACCATTAGTAAAACATATACAATTAATCCGTATAAGATAAAAAGTAAAATTTCTAACCGATATTTTTCTAAAAATTGCATTTTAATTTTTTATAATTTTTTGAATTGATTTTGATCCTTCAGACTCTAATTCTACTAAATAAATACCCGAATTAAAATTAGAAACATCAACTGAAGTTTCAGACATATTTGAATTTCCTTGTTTTACAATTTTTCCTTCAATAGAATAAATGGTATAAATGAAATCATTTAATTTTGTTTTTAAACTTAAAGTTGAGGAAACTGGATTTGGATACATTGAAAAATCTATGTCTTCAAAAGATGAGTTGCTTAATAAAGAAGTTTCGTTTAGAGACAGCAAATAGTTATCTAAAGCACCTTGCGAAGTAACATTTTGAGTTCCACTATTTGTATCAAAATTACAAGTTCCTGCGAACCCTCCAGTTAAAAGTAATTTACCATTAGATACTTTTATATCATTTACAGTTTCCGTACCTACTCCCCCAAAATCTCTTAACCAATTTAATGCATTGTTAGATGTATATTTAAGCACAAATATATCATCTGTAGAAACAGTAGTTGCAGATAAAAGGCTACTGCCAGCATATAATCTCCATCTGTAATTTCCAGTTATATAATAAGAATCATTTCCATCTATAGCCACTGAGTTAACTGATACAGCATATGCACTATCGAAATCAGAAATATACCTAGCTACGTTTACAAAACTACCCGATGAATTTAATACCCACTTGTAACCAGTAGTTATATAATTGTAAAATGCTGTTGATGGATTTATTGTATCATAATTACTTGCTATTGTATTTGATCCTGTTTCAGTATTAGGAAAATCAAAATTTACATTTCTCCCTTTAAAAGCTCCAACAATTATAATATCATTTGTACTATTTATTACTAAATCCTTAATCCATGTATCAGGTGTATTATTATATGTCCAAAATTGTGCAGGAGTATTTGTAGTGTTAACTGTTCTGTACCATAAAAAAATGCCCGAAGATGAAAGTTTAGTTATGTAACCTGCTCTATAATTTGGATTAGAAGTTGCACTTTGTGTTCCTGCATTTGGATCAAAATCTGATGTCCCTTTAAATTCACCACCAATAACAATATTATCATTATTGTCAATTGCTAAAGCATTTCCATTATTTCCAACCGCATCGTTAGTAGCAAATGATTTTACCCAAACGTAATCTAAATTACCATTTAATTTTAACACATAAGCTTCACCTCCAGCAGTTGTTGTTAATGAATTTGCAACATTAACATCTGGGTTAAAATCTACAGTTTGTCTGTAAACACCTGTAAGTACTAAATTATTATTTGAATCTACATCCATGGCATTTACAATATCATCACCAGCACCACCTATTGCTCTTGAATATGCATAAGCTAAATCGTCATATTTAGCAATAAAAAAATCTGTACTCGAACCAAAATTATAAACCGCATGACCATTTGTAGCTGAACTTGGATCTAAATCAATAAATTGTTGAAATGTTCCTGAAATTGTTAAAAATCCATTATTGTCAATCAAAATATCAACAGGAGTTTCATTTCCTGGTCCACCAACAGAAATTCCATTAATAAAGTTTCCTAAAGCATCAAATTTTTGAATGTAAATATCGGTTCCGCCTACAGCAGTTACATTTAAAGTTCCACTAAAAGGATTAATATCTAATGTTCCGGTGTAACTTCCCATAGTATAAATATTCCCAACAGCATCTGTAGCAATTTTTGATGCAGACTCATCATTTGCACTACCAGTTGTTCTAACCCAATCAAAAGTTTGAGCTTCAACATTCGCTCCTAAAAAAGCAAAAATTGTTATAAGTAAAATTCGTTTCATAATTGTATTTTTTTAAGTTTTACAATTCGAAAGTAGCGTGAATTTTACACCTAAAAATTGTAGTTTAATAACTGCTTAAAATGGTTTAATAAGTGTATAGATTGCTTTAATTTTTGAAATACTAAAAATGGAAACTTAATTGTACTTTTACTTTGGCAGAAATATATTCATTTATGAGACAAATAATTTTACTTTTTTTTATCATTTCTAATTTAGCTTTTTCTCAAAATAACAAAGAGAAAGATTTTAAATACACTAAAGCGATTAAAGCAGCAAATGTAATTTATCAAGAGTTAGAAAAAATAAATTCATCAGACAGTATTAAGAATAAAATACTAGAAGGAATTAGATTAATTGATAAATACGAAACAAAAGAAGCAGAAATCCTTTATGCAAAATTGTTAACCGAGTTAAGTTGGTGTGAATATCAAAAAAATGATTTTCTAAAAGCCATTGAAATACAATTAAACGCACAAAAAATATTTGAAAAACATAAAGATTTCAATCAGCTTGCAACGTCAAACTATAGATTAGGAAGTTATTACATTAAAATAGGTAGTGAATATAACAACCTTGGTAGTAAAGACGAACGTAAAACAGCTCAACAAGTAGCATTAGGCTATTTAAAACAATCTGTAAAACTTGCTGAAAATATTAAAAATAACGAAAAATACCTTCAAGCACTTGGTGGATTAGCAAATTATTATGTTGCACAAAAAAACATTGACAGTACAATCTATTATAGCAAAATAATGCTACAAAAATCAAATCCTGAAGATTATAAAATGAAAGTCATGGCGAATAATTATTTAGGATTAATGAGCTGTGAAAAGGAAGATTATATTGCTGCCGAAAAATATTTTAAAAATGCAATTGCTGATGCTGAAAAGTCTAACGCTGTATCACTTTTATCTGCAAAAGGAAATTTGGCTTATGTATATATGAAACAAAAAAAATACAAACAAGCCAAAATAAATGTTTTCGAACTAATTGAAACCAATAAAAAATTAAAAAAACTACATAACGTAGGTAAAAATTACGCTACTTTATATGATATTTATAAAGGAGAAAATAAAATTGATAGCACTTTATATGCGTATGACATGTACTATGTGTATCGCGATAGTGTAGTTGACCAAAAACACAAAGATTTAATTAAAGAATTAAACATAAAATACGAAACCGAAAAGAAAGAAGCTGAAATTACCATTTTGAAACAAAAAGAGAAGATTCAGTCTTTTGAATTAGAAAAGCATAAACAGTTATTGACTTTTTCAGTAATTGGATTAATTCTGATTATGCTAACGAGTTTGATTGTATTCTTTTATCAAAAGAAAATAAATACAATTCAAAATTTAGCTTTACGTTCAAAATTAACGCGTTCGCAATTTAATCCACATTATATAAACAATGCTTTTACATCACTTCAAGCAACTTTAATTGAACATGATTTAGACGAAAGCTTAATTAATTACACTTCAGATATTTCACGTTTTTCACGATTATTATTAGAAAGTACGTTTAAAGATGAATGGACCTTATTTGAGGAGAAACAAATGATGGAACATTATTTAAAAACGCAACAACATCGATATGAAAA
>JACXVH010000161.1 GCA_014763515.1 Flavobacteriaceae bacterium | reverse complement strand
GCCGTGTGATGTGGGCTTCTAAAAGGTCTTCCCCTCATTAAACCAACATCTTTAGTCTTACCTGCTACCGAATGTATTTTTGTAGTTTCTAAGGCTTCTTTCATAGTCATAGGAGGCAATATACTCGGCATTCTTTTGGCCAACATCGTTTTACCTGAACCAGGAGGACCAATTAAAATAATATTATGTCCACCAGCAGCAGCGATTTCCATGCATCTTTTTATAGATTCTTGACCTTTAACCTCAGCAAAATCGAACTCGGGAAAATCTAGTACATCACCAAATTCTTTCTCAGTATCTAACTTTTCGGGTTGTAAAACAATTTTTTCTTCAAAAAAATCAATAATTTCGTTGAGTCTTGTAATTCCGTACACGTCTAAACCTTCCACTATAGCGGCTTCTTTTACATTGTCTTTTGGTAAAAAAATACCTTTAAAACCTTCTTCCTGAGCTTTAATTGCTATAGACAAAGCTCCTTTAATAGGTTGTAGTGTTCCATCGAGCGATAGCTCGCCCATAATAATGTATTCAGCAAAATTTTCTGCTTTTATTTGGGAAGAAGCAATTAAAATACCTATAGCAATTGTAGCATCGTAAGCAGAACCTTCTTTGCGTAAATCGGCAGGAGCCATATTAATTGTAATCTTTTTTCCGGGAAGTTGATATCCTATATTTTTGAGAGCTGCAGCAATTCGATAACTGCTTTCTTTTATTGCAGAATCGGGCAAACCTACCAAGTGGTAGCCAATTCCTTTATCGATATTTACTTCAACAGTAATGGTTGTGGCATCAACACCAAAAACGGCGCTTCCAAATACTTTTACTAACATGGCGAATATATTTTAAATTAATGGCTTATAATGGTACAAATATAGAAAAATATTTAATTAATAGTTTAAAGTTTTAAATCAATTTTATTTTATATTTTGTAAATTTTATTTGTCAATATGTAAAATAAACTTTACATTTGAATTGTATTTTAATTCAATTCTTATGAAGACACATTTTCTTTTTCCAAATCAATTTAAAGTTATTGGTTGGTTATTATTTGCACCAAGTTTTATCATTTCAATTCTAGCAACAATACTTGAGTGGAATATTGATGAATATATTAACGTAAAAGTGTTTGCAATTTATAACGATGAGTTTTTCCAAAATAACTCTAGTAAATTCTTTCAAATTATTGAGAATAGTATATCTGATGAGCTATTGACTTTTGCTTTAATTATTGGAGGAATCTTAATTGGATTTTCAAAACTAAAAAATGAAGATGAAATGATTGGCAAGATTAGGTATGAAAGTTTAGTTTGGGCAACCTATTTTAATTATGCAATGCTTCTTTTGTTTACGGCTTTTATGTATGGTATTTCTTTCTTAAACGTATTGTTTTATAATACTTTTACATTACTCTTGTTCTTCATTATTAGGTTTCATTACATGATTTATAAATTGAATAAACAAAATAGCGATGAAGAATAATCTTAAAGTCTTGCGTGCTATTAAGAATATATCGCAAGAAGAATTAGCTAAAGAAATTAAAGTGAGCCGCCAAACGATTAATACCATGGAAAAGGGTAAATACGTTCCCTCTACCTTGCTAGCATTAAAATTAGCACGCTTTTTTGAAAAACCTGTTGAAGAAATTTTTGAACTTGAAGAAAATGAATAAAAAAATCCCAATCGTTAAGATTGGGATTTTTATTACTTCTTAAATTTTGCGATTCCAGCTTCTAACCAAGCTTTATATTCTTCTGCATCTGGTGTATAACCAACAGGAATATTTAAATCTTTTCCTTCAGTATCTTGTATAATATATAAAGGTTGTGCATTACTTTTATAACGTGTAATTTGAAAATCGCTCCATTTGTTACCAATAGTTTTTATTTCTTTTCCAGTTTCCTTAGAAACATATTGTTCATCTTTTGGCAATTCAATTCTTCTATCACAAACCAACGAAATAAGGACTACTTCATTTTTAAGGATACTTAAAATTTCTGGTCTAGACCAAACGTTTTCTTCCATTTTACGACAATTTACACAAGCATCTCCTGTAAAATCTACTAAAGCAGGTTTGTTTACTTTTTTAGCATATGCCAAACCTTCTTCATAATCTTCAAAAGCAATAATTCCTTGTGGGCCTAAATGTGCGTGTTCAGGTAATTCGACATTTGTTTGAACAGACAAACCATTCCCTCCTATTCCATAAGGACTTTCGCTATAAGTCATTGGCGGTGGAAACCCAGAAATTAATTTTAATGGTGCTCCCCATAAACCTGGAATTAAATAAACAGTAAAAATTGTGACTAAAATTGCCATATATAGTCTACCAACCGATAAATGTGTAAGTGGACTATCGTGTGGTAACGTTAATTTTCCGAATAAATAAAATGCCCAAACTCCGAAAATTGCAATCCAGATGGCTAAAAACAATTCTCTTTCTAACCAATGTGATTGTGAAACTAAATCGGCATTTGATAAAAATTTAAAAGCTAAAGCTAATTCTAAGAAACCTAGTGAAACTTTAACTGTATTTAACCATCCACCCGATTTTGGTAACGAATTCATCCAACCAGGGAACATAGCAAACAACATAAAAGGTAAAGCTAGCGCTGATGAAAAACCTAACATCCCAATTATTGGAGCAATTCCTCCTTTAGAAGCTGCTTCTACTAATAAAGTTCCTACAATTGGTCCAGTACAAGAAAATGAAACAATAGCTAAAGCTAAAGCCATAAATAAAATTCCGATTATTCCACCTCTATCAGCTTGACGATCTACTTTATTAGCCCAAGAATTTGGTAACACAATTTCGAAAGCTCCCAAAAATGAAGAAGCAAAAACCACTAGAATAATAAAGAATATGATATTAAACCAAACATTAGTAGATAATGCATTTAATGAATCGGCTCCAAAAATTCCTGTTACTAATGAACCTAATAAAACGTAAATTAAGATAATAGAAACACCATAAATAATAGCATTTTTCTTTCCTTCAGCTTTTGTTTTACTTTGCTTTGTAAAAAAACTTACCGTCATGGGAATCATTGGGAAAACACATGGTGTTAATAAAGCTGCAAAACCACCCAGAAATGCAAAAATAAAAATTGATAAGAAGCTTCTTTCTTCTGCTTTTTGTTCTACATGTTCTGCTGTTACAACCTCATCTTTAGTTATTTCTTTTTCAGTAATAGTATCATTTCCTAAAACAATTTTCTCTTCAGAAACTGTGTCCATAGCTGAAGTTACAACTTCAGTTACATTTTCAGTTGAAGCTACTTCTTTTACAACTTCTGACTTAATTACTGGAAGTTTAAAAGTAAACGATTTATCTTGAGTAATACATTGCTCTTTACAAACTTGGTAAAACAAATCGACTTTAATTTCTTTTAAACTTGTATTCGTTACTTTTACTTTTTGAGTAAATGTTGCGTTGTGCACGAAGTAATATTCGTCCACTTCAAAAATATCGTTAAATACTTTTTTATAAGGACTTTCTATTGTTTTTCCTAGTAAAGTATAATTTCCTTTTTGATTTTTATAAGTAAACTCTGTTGGTAAAACACCGCCTTCTGGTGTAAATTGAGAATACATATGCCACTCGTTATCTATAGTAGCATTCATTACCAACTCAAATTCATTATTCGATAATTGCTTAACAGAAGTTTTCCATTTAACTGGATCAAGAATTTGAGCATGTATTACTAACGATAAAAGTAATGAGGCAAAAAGGAATATTTTTTTCATTTTTTATTCTTCTATTTCTATTTTTATAATATTGTGTGTCGTTTCAGTTGCTTTAAATCGTTCGTCGGCTCTTTTTCCAATTACCCAAACAATTTCATTA
>JACXVH010000160.1 GCA_014763515.1 Flavobacteriaceae bacterium | reverse complement strand
GGAATTAAAGTTTTTTTATTTTCTGAATTACGTCCAACTCCCGAATTATCGTTTACTGTTCGTTACTTGAACTGTTACGCAGGGATTGTTTTAACGGCTTCTCATAATCCACCTGAATACAATGGGTATAAAGTGTATTGGCAAGATGGAGGACAATTAGTTCCGCCACAAGATGCTGAAATTATTCAAGAAATTGAAAACTTACAATATAGCGATATCAACTTTGAGGCTAATGAAAGTTTAATCGAATACATAGATAAAGATATCGACGAAGCTTTTTGGAAATCAACAGTTGAAAATGCAAGTTTTAATACACCTCAAGAAGCAAAAGACAATTTAAAAATTGTTTACACTCCTTTGCATGGCACTTCTGTAAAAGCTATTCCTAATGTTTTGGATTTAGCAGGATATAATGATGTAAATATTGTAGAAGAACAGAAAGAGCCAAATGGAAACTTTCCAACGGTTAAATCGCCAAATCCTGAAGAACCTGAGGCTTTAACAATGGCATTAGCTTTGGCTAATAAAATTAATGCCGATATTGTGGTAGGAAATCAAACTATGGTAATTATGACTGCTTTTCTCTTAGAGCAGTGGAAACGTGCTGGAAAAATTACAGGTAAACAATTTATTGGTTCAACAATTGTTTCTACGCCATTAATGTTAGATTTAGCAGAAGCTTACGGAGTAGAGTGTAAAGTAGGTTTAACAGGTTTTAAATGGATTGCAAAATTCATTAAAGATTTCCCAGAACTAGAGTTTATTGGCGGGGGAGAAGAAAGTTTTGGTTACATGGTAGGCGATAAAGTTCGCGATAAAGATGCTGTGGCAGCTATACTTTTAGTTTGCGAAATTGCGGCTCAAGCAAAAGCTTCAGGAAGTAGTTTGTATCAAGAATTAATTAATCTTTCGGTTGATTTTGGTTTGTATAAAGAACATTTAATTTCGATTACTAAAAAAGGAATTGAAGGTGCAAACGAAATCAAACAGATGATGATAGATTTACGCGAAAATCCTTTGAAAGAAATCGCTGGCGAGCGTGTGGTTTGTATTGAAGATTATCTAACTTCGAAAGGAAAAGATTTCATGAATGATGAAGAGTTTGATATTACTATTCCAAAATCGAATGTATTAATTTACTATTTAGAAGATGGAAGTAAAATTTGCGCACGACCTAGTGGAACAGAACCTAAAATTAAATTTTATTTCAGTGTACATGCGCAATTAGATATGCCTCAAAATTTTGAATCTGTTGAAAATCAATTAGACCAAAAAATTGAAACTATTATTGCAGAAATGAATTTGAACTAATGGATAATAATTTAAAGAAAATAATTCCTTTTGCAAAGAAATATAAGTTTCATGTAGTTTGGAATGTAATTTATAATGTATTGTATGCATTGTTTGGTACTCTTGGAATGGTATTAGTATTTCCTGTTCTTGAAGTATTATTTAAAAACGAAGAAAAGATTACAAAACTTCCAAACTATGAAGGCATTCTTGAAATTGGTTCTTATGCAAAACAATATTTATTTTATTATGTAAATCTGTTTTCTGAGAATTATGGAGCAAATTATGCTTTGTTGTTAACAGTATCTTTAGTAGTTTCTACTTTCTTATTAAAGAATTTATTTAACTATTTAGCACTACAACATTTAACAAAGTTAAAAACTGGAGTTCTAAGAGATTTGCGAGATAAAATGTATAGCAAAATAATTTCGCTCCCAGTTTCGTACTATTCTGAAAAGAGAAAAGGAGATGTTATGGCTCGAATGCTTGGGGATGTTAATGAAGTACAGAATTCCTTTTTTATGGTATTAGAGCTAATTATAAAAGAGCCTTTAACGATTATTTTTTCATTAATAGCCATGATAAACATTAGCTGGAAATTAACCATGTTTGTGTTTATTTTTATTCCAATTTCAGGTTTTATTATTTCTAAAATAGGAAAGTCTTTAAAAGGTAAATCGATAAAAGTTCAACAAGAAAATGGATATTTAATTTCAATTGTTGAAGAAAGTTTAACTGGTTTAAAAGTTGTAAAAGGCTATAATGCCGAAAACTTTTTTATTGGTAATTTTAATGCCTCTATTAATAGATTATATCGTTTAACAAATAATATTGGTAAAAAAAACAATTTAGCTTCTCCTTTAAGTGAGTTTTTAGGAATTGTTGTTATTTCGGTATTGTTATTCTATGGTGGGAATTTGGTTTTAGTAGAAAAATCATTAACGGGATCCCTTTTTATTGCATATATTGGTTTGGCTTACAATATTTTAACTCCTGCAAAATCTATTTCAAAAGCTTCTTATCAAGTTAAAAATGGTTTGGCCGCTGCAGAGCGTGTTTTTGAAGTATTAGAAGTTGAAAATCCAATTGTAGATAAAGAAGGTGCCTCTGAAATTCAGAAGTTTGAAGACGGAATTTCGATACAAAATGTAACGTTCGCTTATAATGATGAACCTGTTTTAAAAGATTTTTCTTTGTATGTTCCAAAAGGTAAAACAGTTGCATTAGTTGGTCAATCAGGTTCAGGGAAAAGTACTATTGCTAATTTATTAATGCGCTTTTACGATGTAGAAAAAGGTGAAATAGAAATTGACGGTACTAATGTCAAAAATGTCACTATGAAATCACTTCGTAATCAAATGGGATTGGTAACACAAGATTCTATCATGTTTAATGGAACAGTAGCTGAAAATATCAAGATTGGTAAACTTGATGCAACAGAAGAAGAAATTATTGCTGCATTAAAAGTTGCCAATGCTTTTGAATTTGTAAAAGATTTGCCAGAAGGAATTCATACAAATATTGGTGATGCTGGAAACAAACTTTCGGGTGGACAAAAACAACGTTTGTCAATTGCTCGAGCAGTTTTAAAGAATCCACCAATTATGATTTTAGATGAAGCGACATCTGCTTTAGATACAGAAAGTGAAAAATTAGTTCAAGTAGCCTTAGAAAATATGATGCAAAATAGAACTTCAGTTGTAATTGCACACCGTTTGTCAACCATTCAACGTGCCGATACTATTGTGGTTATGCAAAAAGGACAAATTGTTGAACAAGGAAATCACGATGAACTTATGACAAAAAACGGAACTTATGCAAAATTAGTTTCGTTGCAATCTTTCGAATAATACTTCTCGACTCCGCTCGAAGTGACAGTGAAATTAACAAAATTGTCAGGTCGAGCTGAGTCGAGACCATTAAAGAAATTTTATTATCAAATTATCTCCATATAATTACTAAATTTATGGAGATTTTTCTTTTATGTACATACTCAATAAAAATATAAAGTTAACCGAAAACGATGACACTATAGTTTGGAAATACTTAGATTTATCTAAGTTTCTAGATATGTTGTTAGCGCATCAATTATTTATGTCGCGTTCCGATAAATTTGAAGATCAATATGAAGGAACATTTTCGGAACCAACTTACGAGGAAATAAAAAAAATTGCGGCAAACAATCCCAAGTTTTTAGATTATTACAAATCGCATAGAGAAAAAGTCGTTATAAGTTCATGGCATGCAAACGAATATGAATCGTTTGCAATGTGGCAAATTTTCACAAAAAACAACGAAGGTTTAGCCATACAATCTACAATAGGAAGATTAAAAGAAGCGTTAAAACCTGAAAAGCATTACGAACAATATATAGGCGAAGTAAACTATATTGATTACAAGAAAGATTTTATTCCGTTTGATGATACTTTTTTTCCGTTTTTGTTCAAGAGAAAAAGTTTTCAATATGAACGAGAAATTCGTATTATTTCCGATGTAAGCAAAACTAATTTAACTATCGATAATGGATTAAAGATTGAAGTAAATTTGAACCTGTTAATTGAGAAAATTTATATTCACCCTAAAAGTGAAAATTGGTATAAGAAACTGGTTATCGAATTAGTTGAAAAATTAGGTTTTAACTTTACAATTGAAAAATCAGATTTAGAAAGTGATATTCTTATTTAGTTAAAAACTTTATTACCAATATTATCTAAAACTTTTGAATATTCTCCATTATAAATTGAATTATGTAACAAATTTCTTCTTAATTCTGATTTAACTTGGTTGCTATGAATATCTTTTAATGAAATTTTAATATTATAGCCTTTTGCAGGAATTATCATTACAATACTAATTTTCTCAAATTCGCATATAAAATCTTTTAAAATATTTCTTACTTGAAGTTTTAAAAATTCTGCATTTTGTTTAAGAATAGTTTCAGAAGAATAATTTTTCCTTTTCACTCCGAACCTAACTATATCAAATTTTACTTCCATAAAAAAAATTAATTAATCGGCGAATATTCTTCAGCTTGCCAACCGTCTTGTAGTAAATTTACGAAGTGATAATGCACTTTATCATCTTTATCAAAAGCGCCGTTTTTATTGATGTCTTCAATA
>JACXVH010000159.1 GCA_014763515.1 Flavobacteriaceae bacterium | reverse complement strand
GGTGTTTTTGCCGAAAAAATTCTTCCCGAATTTTTTCTAATCGGATTTTTTGCTATCTTTGGTTCATAAGGTTTGCGCCGAAGTGTAAGCCACGACCGTAGCGATAATTAGACCCAAAAATGAAAAAAATAACAATATTAATTTTTATGGGAATATTAGGATTTTTTGGATTTAAGTCTAAAAAAAGTGATTTGAAATCAGAAACTAGAATGAAAGTTGGGTTAGTAACTTATGAGAAACAAATTGAAGTTTTTAAATCATTAGGTTATGAATTTACAGAAGGTGTAACAAAGGAATTAATTCTAACTGATGGATATGCAGAATCGGCTTGGGACGAAATTAGAAAAGAAAGGCTTCAAGAAATAGAACAAAATCCATTTTCAAGACTATACTATTATTTTGGTTGGAGAAGTCCTGAAATTTCTGGATTTAACTTTAGTGATAAATGTATTTGGTTTGACCTTGAATTTATTGACCCAAGCGACCAATATATTTGGTTTATGGAACGAATGGGAGTAATTACCAGCGGAGAAATTAATTACTCTGACATATCTATTCAAATAGACAATGATAATTACGAATGGATAGTTTTTAAAGTGAATGGAATTGACAAAAAATGGAAATTAGAGAAAGTTGGCTATATTTCAGATTCTTTTTTTCAAAGATTTTCGTATTTGCCATCTGAATTAAAAACCAAAGGAAAATACACTTATTATGATGACGGAGGACAACAATTTGTAATTGACTATGCAACTGAAAATGAACAAAAGGAATTTATAAAACTAACTGGATTAAAAAGAGAATGGTTAGGAGAAGGAAATCATTTCTCTGAACCAAAAGAATAACTACCGCTAACAGCCGTTTTGCAAAAGCGGGGGTTTCGTATTTCTATGAAAGTGAAGTGCTAAATTCAAATTTTGAACTTCTAATGAAGTTTAGTGTTAAAAATCCCCGCCTTCGCAAAGCCGCAAAACGTAGCTGTAATTTTATCAAAATTTCGCTTATACTTAATATTATACCGTTTTTTATCCATAATTATTTCGATATGAAAAAGAGAATTTCAATACATATACTATTCATTATTGTAGTAACTTTATTACTAAATTCTTGCCAAGTAAGTAGATTTGTCTTTTATAATTTTTCCGATATTAAGGACTATGAAAAATTTCATTTCAGATCACTGCAAGGTGTATCGTCGCCATTTATTTTTGCGGTTGCAACACCAACAGATGAAACTAAATTTGTAAACGATTCGATTGAAAAACTGCTCAAAAACAACAATACCATTGCATTTATAGTTGTTAAAAACGATACAATTCAATATGAAAAGTATTTTGGTAATTATAATAGACAAAGCATTGTTCCCTCATTCTCAATGGCAAAATCTGTACTATCAATATTGATTGGTTGTGCTATTGACGATGGCTACATTCAGTCTGTTGATGAACCAATAACAAATTATATTCCTGAATTATTAAAAAATGGATTTGATAAAGTAACTATCAAGCATCTCTTACAAATGACATCGGGACTGAGTTTTAAAGAAAGTAACATAAATCCATTTGGAAAAACGGCTGCTTTTTACTATGGTCTTCATTTGAAGAATAGAGTCCTTAAAATGAAATTAAAAACGTCACCCGGCGAACAGTTTGAGTATGTAAGCGGAAACACACAACTATTAGGACTACTTTTGGAACGGTCATTAAAAGACAAAACTATAACTCAATATTTGCAAGAAAAGATTTGGACACCACTTGGTATGGAAAATAATGCCTCGTGGAGCATAGACCAAAAGAAAAATGGTATCGAGAAAACTTTCTGCTGTTTAAATGCAACAGCAATAGATTTTGCAAAAATAGGCAGGCTCTATAAAAGTAAAGGTAACTGGGACGGAAAACAAATAGTTTCTCAAAATTGGGTAAACGAGTCTACAAAACTGGATACATCAGACGCCAGTGTAAGTTACTACCAGTATCATTGGTGGTTACCAACACCTAATGAAGATTTTATGGCACAAGGACATTTAGGTCAATATATTTACGTAAATCCAACTAAGGATTTGATAATTGTACGTTTAGGCAGTAATGAAGGAAAATTAAATTGGTGGTCGTTTTTTACATCGTTTGCCAAACATCATTAATTAAAAAATATTCACTCTCAATTACTAAGTTATGGAAATTGATTTCAGGAAACTTTCAGAGATAAACAAAAACGAACTAATAGAATTGATGAATAATCTTTTAGTAAGAAAACAAATGCCTTTGCTCAGAGAATCGTTCGGAGAAGATGAATACAAAAGATTCATTGAGGATAAGAATAAGCATTGGAATAAATTCGGGTTTGGCATTTGGGCATTTTTCATAAACAACCGATTCATAGGTTGGGGTGGTTTGCAAGTAGAAAACGATGAAACAGACTTGGCTTTGGTATTGCATCCCGATTTCTGGGGAAGTGGTAAATATATTTATGAAAAAATAGTTAACATCGCTTTCAATGAATTAGATGTGCCGTCAATTACAGTATTATTACCGCCAACACGAACAAGAATAAAAGGAATTTTACGCTTGGGTTTCGTGCAAAATGGTAATTATGTTATTGGAGATGTGGTATTTATAAGATACAAGCTTGATAAAAGCAACTATAATAAAATAAAATAAGATAAAGATACCGTAAACCGTTAAAGGATTATATTATGAAATGCCCATAAATTTAAATATACCAACCGAAATAATTATGGGCATTCCATGTGTCCTTAATACAAAAATTAAAAAATAATCACATGAATACAAAATTTTTAATGTCTGCAAGTTCAATATTTATGGGGATAATAGGTGTTGCTATGATTTTTTCACCAGATGAGTTAGCTTTACTTTTGGGAAGCGATGTGAACTTCCTTGTCCAATTATTACTATCAATGTCGGGTGCTTTATATTTTGGTTTTGCTGTATTAAATTGGATGGCAAAAAATGTTCTCATTGGCGGCATTTATGCAAGACCATTAGCAATGGGAAACTTTTCTCATTTTCTTGTAGGTGGAATTGCTCTGATTAAACTCTGCATAAATAATTTTTCTATGCCTACATTTATATATTTAATTGCGCTTGTTTATTTTATTTTTGCAGTTTTGTTTCTCTACGTCATTTTTAAACATCCAGAAATGAAAACACACAGCTAACATCGTATATAAAACATTTGGCAGTTAGTGGGCTATCGAGCGTTTCAGCCCGTATCAAAAGTACTTGTAACTTGACAGGAAAGTGATTCGAAATGCCAAACGTTTCATATACGTAAAGGTTACCGCCAATGCTAAAAAGACAACGACAGTGAACAAAATGAACGACAGAAATATAATGCCAACCGCACAAATGGCACATTTGCTATTGCCCCAACCGCACAAGCCAACCCTTCGCAAAACCAAAAGAGCCATTTTTTGCCAACGCACCGAAAAACAGACCAACAATAATTCAAACAGTTTTTATATTGAAAAACGAGATAGTCAAAATAATAAATCTATCTTTGCGTACACATTTCAAAATGACATGAACAGAATAAAAGAAGTATTGGAACAGAAAGGAATAAAACAAGCTTGGTTGGCTGAACAACTGGGCAAAAGTTACAACATGGTGAACGGCTATGTGCAAAACCGACAACAGCCAAGACTTGAAGTGCTTTTTGAAATTGCCAAAATTTTGGGAGTGAAACCAACAGAATTATTAAAAGAGAAAAAATGACAAGCTTAGCTCAAAGACAAGAACTGCAAAACAAAATATGGAAAATAGCCAACGATGTTCGTGGCTCGGTTGATGGATGGGACTTTAAACAATTTGTCTTAGGTACGCTGTTCTATCGCTTCATTAGTGAAAACTTCACCAACTACATTGAAGGTGG
>JACXVH010000158.1 GCA_014763515.1 Flavobacteriaceae bacterium | reverse complement strand
AATTCAGGATTATGGCGCTATTTAATTGGAGATACCGTTCGCTTTACTTCCATTAATCCTTATCGAATTGTTGTAAGCGGAAGAACAAAGCACCATATAAATGTTTTTGGCGAAGAATTAATGGTTGAAAATACTGATAAAGCTTTAGCTAAAACATGCAGTGAGCTTGGTTGTGAAGTTATCGATTATACTGTAGCACCAATTTTTATGAAAGAACAAGAAAAAGGAGCGCACGAGTGGATTATTGAATTTAAAACATTACCTTCAAATATTGAAAAGTTTTCTATTTTACTAGATGAAAATTTACAAAAATTAAATTCTGACTATGAAGCCAAGCGATACAACAATATGACATTAAATCCGTTAAAGTTAAATATTGCTAGAACGAATTTATTTTACGATTGGTTAAAAGAAAACGATAAATTAGGTGGGCAACATAAAATTCCGAGATTATCTAATGAACGAAAACACCTGGAAGAATTATTAAGAATGCAGTTGAGTCACGTTTAAAACTAAGAAATGAAAAAGGTAATATTACTACTATTGTTAAGTACTTTTACACTAACCTCTTGCGGGCCTAGAAGATATAAATGTGGACCCTACAGAAGATGCGAAAATTCTACCAAATTTATACAAGAATCTAAAGTAATTGAGCATCAATTAACAGATAATATATGCCAAAGTTCTTAAAACTATTGCATTACACAAATCGATTTATCTAACCATAAATCGATTTTTTTGGTATTTCATCGAATTTTATAACATTTTTTCAATATTTAGTTAAAATTAAGTTTTCATTCCTGATAAATATCATACTTTTGCGCCGTTTTTAACCTTTAAGCAAAAATTAAAGTATTTATTTATTAAATGTTATGAAATTACTAGCTAAACTAACCTTTTTATTATTTTTTTCTGTTAATATTGGTTATTCACAAGAACCACAAAGACTAGAACATTTAGATTCTATAATTAATGTTATAAATAATTCTACAAAAGGATTACGATTCGTTTTAAGTGACACAGGAATTAATTCTGAATTATCTGAGGTTGGCACAACATTTTTTATGAATAAATATGTTATTCTTTCAAACAAAAAAAGAAGACATTACACAACAACTTACAACGATAGCACTAAAACTTTTAACAATAACTTGTATTGTGTAAATGTAGACCAAGAAGGAAATTTATCATTCCCTTTGTTGTTCTCAAGTGCTTTAGATTCTGATAAAGAAGAAGGTTCTATTGCTTTTACACCAAATCAAAAAACAATTTTCTACACACAAGAAAACACTTCTAAGCCAGGAACATTTGATTTATATAAAGCTGAGCTAGATTTAAATTCTAAAGATTATTGGACAAATGTTCAAAAAGTTGAAAATCTAATCCCTGCTGGTTATTCTATCGAAACACCAACAGTTTCTGCAGATGGTAAAAAATTATTCTTTGCTTCAAACATGCCGGGTGGTTTTGGAGGATTCGATTTATATGAAGTAGCTATTAATGAAAATGGTTCTCTGGGCAATTTAAAAAACTTAGGTTCAAACATTAACACCAAAGAGGACGAAAAATTTCCTAATACTACAAAAGATAATAAGTACTTATTTTTCTCTTCAAAAGGTCATTTAAATACTGGAGGTTTTGATGTATTCAAAAGTTCAATTGTAAATAACGAATATTTACCTGCTTTAAATCTTGGAACTTCTATTAACACAAGAAAAGACGACCAAGCTTTTATTTTAGTTGATGAGGATAAAGGATATATTTCTTCTGAAAAAGCACCTGGAGATTTTGATATTTTAAAATTCAAAATTAACCGTTATGAAACTCCAAATAAAACCTATCAAGTAGTAGAAAAAGAAACATTAACGCCACTACCTAATGCTAAAGTTGTTTTAAAAGATGAATTTGGAAACATTGTATCGGAAGCTATTTCTAACGATAAAGGAGAAATAAAACTTCCATTGAATCCAATTTCTTACAATACAATTTTAGTCAACAAAGAAGGTTATTTACCAGTAGAAACCATGTTTACTTCGGAAAACATTTTGTCTAATCCTATAAAATTAGAACAAGACAAACCAGTTGTTACTGAAGATGCTATTGTAATAGAAAGTATTTATTTTGAATTCAACAAAGCAACAATTACAAAAGAATCACAACTTTCTTTAAATAAAATTGTAAATGTATTAAACGAATATCCTGAAATGAGATTGGATATTGGAGCTCATACTGACAATAAAGGTTCTGATAAATACAACATTGTTTTATCTCAAAAAAGAGCAAAATCTACAGTTGATTATTTAACCTCAAAAGGAATCTCTAGAGATAGATTGACTTACAAAGGTTATGGAGAATCGAAACCTCTAATTGATTGTGGTGGAAAATGTACTGCTGAAGAAGATCAAAAAAATAGACGAGTAGAATTCAACATTGTAAAAAATACTAAAAACTCAATTTAAGACAACTATAAAAAAATCTCTACAATGAAAAAAGCAAAATTAGTTTTAGCAATTTGGGCATTAACATTAACTTCTTGTTCAAGTGGATGGAGCTGTAAAGCGAGCTACGTAAAAACAAGCAAAAAGACAGAAATTGAAAAAACTCAAAATGCATAATTAAAAAAGCGACTCAAAATTGAGTCGCTTTTTTAATTTATTATGATGCTGATTTAAGTCTTTGTAAAAGATTCTTATTTAAACTGTGTTCCGCAAATTCTTTAGTAACAACTAAATCTTTCTTTGATGAACTTGGTAATTCAAACATTACATCAGTTAAAATAGCCTCACAAAGAGAACGCAATCCTCTTGCGCCTAATTTGTATTCTAAAGCTTTATCTACAATAAATTGTAAAGCATCTTCCTCGATAGAGAAATCTACATTATCCATTTCAAAAAGCTTTTTATATTGCTTAATTAAAGCATTTTTAGGCTCTGTTAAAATAGCTCTTAATGTTTTTCCATCTAAAGGATCCATGTGTGTAAGAACTGGTAAACGCCCAATAATTTCAGGAATCAATCCAAATTCTTTTAAATCTTTAGGAATAACGTATTGCAATAAATTATCTTTATCTATTACTTCATTATTTTTAGACGATCCGTAGCCTACAGCTTGACGGTTTAAACGTTTTGAAATAATACGCTCAATCCCATCAAAAGCACCACCAGCTATGAATAGAATATTTTGAGTATTTACTTCTACAAACTTTTGGTCTGGGTGTTTACGACCTCCTTTTGGTGGCACATTAACAACAGTTCCTTCTAGTAATTTTAGCATGGCTTGTTGCACTCCTTCTCCAGAAACATCTCTAGTTATAGATGGATTATCACTTTTACGTGCAATTTTATCAATCTCGTCAATGAATACAATACCACGTTCTGCTTTTGCTACATCGTAATCAGCAGCTTGTAGCAAACGAGTTAAAATACTTTCTACATCTTCCCCAACATAACCTGCTTCAGTTAAAACAGTAGCATCTACAATAGCTAATGGAACATTTAACATTTTAGCAATTGTTTTCGCTACTAATGTTTTTCCCGTTCCTGTTTGCCCCACCATTATAATATTACTTTTCTCAATTTCGACTTCATCCTCTAATTGTTTTTGTAATAATCTCTTATAATGATTGTAAACCGCAACACTCATTACTTTTTTCGTTTGGTCTTGACCAATAATATATTGATCTAAAAACGATTTTATTTCCTTAGGTTTAGTGAAAAGTGAAAAGTGAAAAACACAATTGCTAATCACTAATTACTTCTTACTAATCACTAAAATTTATCTCGTTAACACTTCATCAATCATTCCATATTCTTTCGCTTCACTAGCAATCATCCAGTAATCTCTATCACTATCATGATGAACTTTTTCCATTGATTGCCCAGAATGTTTTGAAATGATTTCATATAACTCGTCTTTCAATTTCAAAATTTCACGTGCTGTAATTTCGATATCAGACGCTTGTCCTTGTGCTCCACCAAGTGGTTGGTGGATCATTACTCTTGAGTGAGGTAATGCACTTCTTTTACCTGCCGCTCCAGCACATAATAATACCGCACCCATAGAAGCTGCCATACCCGTACAAATTGTAGCTACATCAGGTTTAATAAATTGCATCGTGTCATAAATACCTAAACCTGCATAAACACCACCTCCCGGAGAGTTTACATAAATTTGAATGTCTTTTGAAGCATCTAAACTTTCTAAAAACAATAATTGGGCCTGTACAATATTTGCAATTTGATCGTCAATTCCTGTTCCTAAAAAGATAATTCTATCCATCATTAAACGAGAAAAAACATCTAATTGTGTTACGTTTAATTGACGTTCTTCCATAATGTAAGGCGTCATACCAACTGGAGTAACACGACTTACAATTTTATCGTAATATAAACTATTTATTTTATGATGCTTAGTAGCATACTTTTCAAATTGCTTCGCCAATTCGAGTGTTGCTCTCGGGTCTTTACCAAAATTCATAGTATATTTTATTAAGGTTATAAACTAAAAACGCCAAACAAAGTTGTTTGACGTTCAAAGATAATTATTTTTTGTGAGAAATTATTCTCCGTACATTTCTTTAACGAACTCTTGATAATTTACTTTTTTAGCTTTACCAGAAATTTTTTCTTTGAATAAATTTAACATTTTTTCACTCATTACTTGTTCTGATAAACGTTTTACCTCATCTTGATTAGATAAAACTCTAGCAACAATTCCTTCAACTTCTTCGTCAGTAGGATTTAATTGACCAAATTGAGCCATTTGCTTTTTAATTAACTCAGCAGTATGAGATTTTAAATCTTCAAACTGAATTTGTAAATCATTTTCAGCAATAATTTTATTTTCGATTAATTGGTAACGTAAACCTTTTTCTGATTTTTCGTACTCAACTTCAGCTTGTTCTGCAGATAATGGAGTTTCACCTACATTTTGAATCCATTTTTTTAAGAACTCAGCAGGCAAATCAAATTTTGTATTTTCGATTAAACCTTCAATAACATCATTTAAGAATTTTTGATCAGCTTGTTGTGCAAATTGAGCTTCAGCATCTTCTTTAATTTTTGCTTTTAACTCTTCTACAGAAGAAACAACTCCTTCTCCGAACAATTTATCTAATAATTCTTGGTTAATTTCAGCTTTTTCAATTGCATTAATTTCTTCAATTTTGAAATCAACAGTAATATCTAAACCGTGAATACCATCATGACCTACTTTTAAGTAATCCATTAATTTATGGTCATCATCAAATAATCCTTTTGTACCTAAAGCAACAACATCACCAACTTTTTTACCTACAAATTGTTTAGCAGTTTTTTTATCGTTAAAGATATCTAACGTAATTGTTGTTGTATTGTTGATTCCGTTTTCTTCATTTGAGAAAGTCCCTAATATTGTTGTATCTTCAGTAACTTTGTCTTGAGGAATCATTTTACCATATTGCTTTTGAATACGCTCAACTTGTTCTTCTAACATTTTATCATCAGCAACAATTTCAAATTTTGTTACTTTACTTTTTGCTAAATCAACACTAAATTCTGGAGCAAGACCTAATTCGAATTCAAAAGTAAAATCATCGCTATCCCAATTAAAATCTTCAGTAACTTTTGGAAGTGGGTTACCTAAAATATCTAATTTTTCTTCTACTAAATAATCGTTTAAAGAAGTTTGTAATAATTTATTTACTTCTTCTGCTAAAATTGCTCTTCCGTATTGTTTTTGGATTAAGCTCATAGGAACTTGACCTTTTCTAAAACCAGGAATATTAGCATTTTTTCTATAATCTACTAATACTTTTTCTACTTTATCAGCATAATCTTCCTTTGAAATTGCTACTTTAACAATAGCATTTAATGCATCAACTTGCTCTTTTGAAATGTTCATTATCTTTTTAATTTAATGTCCTAAAATTTGGGTTGCAAAATTAGATAATTTTTACAACCCAAACAAGTTTTTAACGCATTGAATTTCATAATCTTATATTACGCCTTTTTTACAACACAATATAATACCACTTTATATCAATCTGAAATGAATATTGTTACTTTTCGTCTACAAGAATTTTGTTTAGAATTGATTGAAAAACTGACAGAACAATACTAAATAAAAATGCAGTCCAAAAACCATTAACATGAAAACCACTTACAAAATAATCACCCAGCAAAATAATAACAGCATTAATTACCAAAAGAAATAATCCTAAGGTAATTATAGTAGCTGGTATTGTAAATAAAACCAGAATTGGCTTAATAAAAACATTTAGTAAGCCTAAAACTACAGCAACAACTAACGCTGTTGAAAAATTATCAACAGAGATTCCTGGAAAGAAATGTGCAATTACCACTATTAAAACTGTAGTAATTAAAAGTTTGATTAATAAATTCATAAAGAATAGCTTTTTAATTATATAAAGTTAACAAAAAAGGCACCAAATGGTACCTTTTAGAATTATAAAATATTTCTTAGTTACTAGGAACAATATGAATTCCTGGATAATCATTTACATATTTTAATGGAATATTTGCATGGTATTTTGCATTAATAACATTAATAAATGCATTTGCAATAACCGCATATCCTCTAGCATT
>JACXVH010000157.1 GCA_014763515.1 Flavobacteriaceae bacterium | reverse complement strand
AAAACTAATGTTCCTAGAATCGTTTATGTAAGTTGTAATTCGGCAACACAAGCTAGAGATTTAGCCTTAATGAATGAAAAATATAAAGTAATAAGAGTTCGACCAGTAGATATGTTTCCACAAACGCATCATGTTGAAAATGTTGTACTTTTAGAAAAAAGATAAAGATGAAAAGGTTTAGTATTACATTATTATTAATTGTTTTTGCAATTTCATTTTGGAATTGTGAAAAGGATGATATTTGTGCAGAAGGAACTATTACGACTCCACAGTTGGTTATTGAATTCTATGATGCAACAGATCAAACACAATTAAAAAATGTTACCAATTTATTAGTTGTTGCTGATGGTTATACATCTGGTTTTTCTTACAGTGGTGTTAATCAAATCTTATTTCCCTTAAAAACAACTGATGATATAACAACATTGCAGTTTATACAAAATGGTACTACTACAGATACAGCAGATGATAACATTGATAGGATAACATTTAATTACACGAGAGAAAATATTTACATTTCTCGCGCTTGTGGCTATAAAACAAATTTTACACTTAATGATTTAAATGGTGTTCAAATAGAGACAGATGCTGATAATTGGTTGAGTACATCCGTTTTACCTATTATTGAACAACCAGAAATTACAAATGAAAACGAAGTACATGTTAAAATATATTTTTAGTCTCTTAGCTGTTTTTATTGGTCTAAATTCTTTTAGTCAAGACACTACTAAAGTAGTTTATCCGCAACGTTACGGACTTAGAGTTGGTATTGACTTACATCGTTTATCAAAATCATTTTATGATGCTGATTATAAAGGATTAGAAGTTGTGGGAGATTATAGACTGACAAGAAAATTTTATATTGCTGGAGAATTAGGTAACGAAAACAAAACTGTAGACGACGATCGCTTTAACTTTACAACTAAAGGGACCTATTTTAAAGTGGGTTTTGATTATAATGCTTATGAAAACTGGCTCGACATGGAAAATATGATTTATGCAGGAATGCGTGTAGGTGTAAGTTCTTTTTCTCACACATTAAATACATATAAAATTTATGATCCAACTAATTATTATGGAGAAAATATTGTTGTTTCAGGAGAAAAGTTTAATGGTTTAAACGCTTCTTGGATTGAAGTAATTGGAGGTGTTAAAGCAGAGTTATTCAGTAACTTATATTTAGGATTTTCAGTTAGATTAAATTATTTACTTTCAGAAAAAGAGCCTAACAACTTTGCAAATCTTTACATTCCTGGTTTTAATAGAACTTACGAAGGAAAATTTGGTGCAGGATTTAATTACACTTTGAGTTATTTTATTCCGATTTATAAGAAGAAATAGATAATGTACCGTCATCTTGGTAAAAATAGAACACCAAAACATAATATTAAAATTGCTGTGATTTTATCATTTGTTGCAGGAATTGTTAATATAGTGGGCTTTTTATCTATTCACCAATTAACCACAAATGTAACGGGACATTTTGCTTTGTTCATAAATGATATTGCAAATTTCAAAATTTGGGAAGGAACCGTTTATCTATTATATATTTTTTTCTTTATCTTGGGTTCATTTACCTCTAGTTTTTTTATTGAAAAGTTTAAGAGTCGAAAAACAAATATTCTTCCCGTTTTAGTGCTTTTTGAAGCAACCTTACTTGTAATTGTAACTTTTCTCTTTTACAAAATAAACAACGATCATTTCTTAGCAAGTATTTTACTTTTTGCTATGGGATTTCAAAACTCGTATGTTTCAAAAATTTCGAATACTCTTGTTAGAACAACTCACCTGACTGGTTTATTTACTGATTTAGGGATTGACCTATCTCATCTTTTCTTTGCAGAACACATTCAAAATAGACCAAAATTATTAGCCTCAATAAAGTTAAGAATATATATAATTCTTTTTTTCTTTTTAGGTGGATTTAGTGGTGGATTCTTTTATTCAGAATTAAAATTAGGAATAAACACACTCATCTTGGCTGCCTCAATTTTGACTATTAGTGCCTTTTTTGACAGCTTTAAATATCGTTATATAAAATATTCAAGAAAATAAAAAACCCCGAAATATGATTTCGGGGTTTTGTTTTTAGTATATAGAAAATTCTAAATCTCTAATTAAGATAAAGCTGCTTTTACTTGATCTGCTGCTTCTTGGAATTGAACTGCTGATAAAATTGGCATTCCAGAATTATCGATTAATTCTTTAGCGATTTCAGCATTTGTTCCTTGTAAACGTACGATGATAGGCACATTAATAGCATCACCCATGTTTTTATAAGCATCTACAACACCTTGTGCAACACGGTCACAACGAACAATACCACCAAAAATGTTAATTAAGATAGCTTTTACGTTTGGATCTTTTAAGATAATACGGAAAGCTGTTTCAACACGTTTAGCATCTGCAGTACCTCCTACGTCTAAGAAGTTTGCTGGTTCAAAACCTGCATACTTAATTAAATCCATAGTTGCCATTGCAAGACCTGCTCCGTTTACCATACATCCTACTGTACCATCTAAATCTACGTAGTTTAATCCTACTTCTTTAGCTTCAACTTCAATTGGATTTTCTTCACGAACATCACGCATTTCAGCTAAATCTTTATGACGGTATAATGCATTATCATCTAATACAACCTTAGCATCAACAGCTAAAATTTTATTATCTGAAGTTTTTAATACAGGATTAATTTCAAATAATGAAGCGTCAGCACCTACATAAGCTCTGTATAATGCATCAACAAATTTCACCATTTCTTTGAAAGCTTCACCTTCACATCCTAAGTTAAAAGCAATTCTTCGTGCTTGAAAACCTTGTAATCCTACAGAAGGATCAACCTCTTCAGTAAAGATTAAGTGTGGTGTATGTTCTGCTACTTCTTCAATATCCATACCTCCTTCAGTAGAGTACATTATCATATTTCTACCTTTTCCACGATTTAATAAAACCGACATGTAGAACTCTTTTGTTTCAGTTTCACCTGGATAGTAAACATCCTCAGCAACTAAAACCTTATGAACTCTTTTCCCTTGAGGAGGTGTTTGAGGAGTTACTAAATCCATTCCAATAATTTGACCAGCAATTTCTTTCACTTGATCTAAATTTTTAGCTAGCTTAACTCCACCACCTTTTCCACGACCACCTGCGTGTATTTGCGCTTTTATAACATGCCAACCTGTTCCTGTTTCAGCAGTTAATTGTTTTGCTTTATCAACAGCTTCTTCTGCATTGTTTGCTACATAACCACGTTGCACGCGTACTCCGTAACTTGCTAATATTTCTTTACCTTGATATTCGTGTAAGTTCATAATTGTGTTATTATACAAATTTTAGTGCCACAAAAATAACAAACAAATCTTTAACAGACTAACTTTTTTTGGAGTTAATTTACCCTAAACAAACTTCACTTATTCGATAAAAAATAACAATAATTGATTTTATTTATTATTATAAAACATTATAATGTATTTTATAACAATTAGTTATTTTTTGTTTTAAAATGTTATTTTTTTATGTTAAGATGAATATCTTTTTTTTATTTGCAAAAAAAATTAATTATGAATAATTCAGAACTTTTAAGCATTGTAGAAGAATTTGGTAGTCCAGTTTATGTGTATAATGCGTATACCCCAAATGGTGTTTCATTAGAGGAAATTGAAACCGTTGCAGCTTTAGGCGTAAAAATAAACATTGATAATTTATCTATTTTAGAACAATTTGGAACTAAACATCCTAAAACACCAGTATGTGTGAGAATAAATCCACATGTTATGGCTGGTGGAAATGCCAATATATCAGTAGGACATATTGATAGTAAATTTGGTATTTCAATTCATCAGTTACCTCATTTATTGCGAATTGTTGAAAACACAAAAATGCAAATCAATGGTATTCACATGCATACAGGTTCCGATATTTTAGATGTTGATGTGTTTTTATATGCTGCAGAAATTCTATTTGACACCGCAAAACATTTTACTGATTTAGAATTTATAGATTTTGGTAGCGGATTTAAAGTTCCTTACAAAAAAGGTGATATTGAAACCAATGTTGAAGAATTTGGTAAAAAGCTAACTAAACGATTTTTAGCTTTTGAAAAAGAATATGGTAAACCATTAACATTAGCTTTTGAACCTGGTAAGTTTTTAGTTAGTGAAGCTGGATTCTTTTTAGCAAAAGTAAATGTTGTAAAACAAACAACATCTACCGTATTTGCAGGAATTGATAGTGGTTTTAATCATTTGATTAGACCTATGTTATATGGTTCACAACATCATATTGAAAATATAAGCAATCCAAAGGGAAAGGAACGTTTTTATTCGGTAGTAGGATATATTTGTGAAACCGACACATTTGCTTCAAACAGAAGAATTACAGAAATAACAGAAGGTGATATTTTATGTTTCCGCAATGCTGGTGCTTACTGTTTTTCTATGTCATCGAATTATAATTCTAGAGTTCGCCCTGCCGAAGTTTTATGGTATAATGGAAAAGCACATTTAATTAGACAACGTGAAACACTAGAGGACATTTTAAAAAATCAAATCGAGATTACTTTATAACATCTTAGGTTTATTTTCTGGTTTAATTTCAAAAAAATCAGGTTGTCTCAAAAGTTTGATTCAGTGTCATTCAGAACTTGTTTTAGAATCTTAACAATTAGATTTTCAATAATTTTAGAATCTGAAATTAATTCAGATTGACAAAATTATTGGCTTTGAGACAACCTCATTTTTTATTTTATAATTTCTTCTAAAACTTCTGCTTCTGTACTATTGGGAAACGTAATTTTTAATTTTTGTGCTAATGTTGGCGCAATTTCAGTAATATAATGCTTTTTATGGCTTTCTCCTTTAGAAACATTCCATCCGTACCAAAGCATTGGAACATGAGTATCATAAGTATAAGGTGTTCCATGAGAAGTTCCTGTTGCAGAATATTCTATATATGCTGGTTTGAATACATAAACTAATTCTCCGTTTTGAACAGGATCATAACCTTTTGCAATCGCATTTAAATAATAATCGGCTCCAGAATTTTCTAAAATTTCTTCTTCTGAATAAACACGTTTTATAAATTTTTGTTCGTATAAAAATGTTCTAAAAGTTTCAATAACATCTTCTAATTCTAAATTTTGATCTTCAATTAACTTTTTATTCAAAAACAAATTAAAGTTAGAATTGTT